>JAUZRV010000229.1 GCA_030950105.1 Rhodobacterales bacterium
CTTAAACACCAGATTTGACAATAACTCCGGACCACATCAATAGATGGAAACGCGCGAAATCTATGGGTATTGTGGGCGTTTCTAGATCATATTGTGATCCGGCATGACATTGAAACGTCTTAAGAAGACGCGCAACCGATACATTTCGCAGCGGCTGGATCAAAGTTCAGCCGTTTTTTTACGCAATGTCATCACCGCAAGCCATGCACATTATCCCGGGACCATTCGGCAAGGCGCTGTTCTATCAGCGCACGAAAACGTGTTTCGCTTTTCGCCATCATTCACAAAACTCCCCGCATTTACATCTTTGCATTTGGTCAAAAACACTTAGTTAGCTATAACAGGAACGCGAAAGGAACATTTTATGGCCAAGATAAAAGCAAATGTGACAGAAATTGATCCGGTTTGGAGCCAAATCACTGAAGAAGCCCGCAGCGCCATTCAGGCGGAGCCGCTGCTTGGCGGGGTCATCCATACCACGATTCTGCACCATAATTCCATCGAATGTGCGCTCGCTTATCGTGTCTCCCTCAAACTGGGGTCTGGCGAGATGTCCGAACAAATCCTGCGCGAAATCTGTGACGAGGCCTTTCAGGACGACCCCGAACTCGCCTTGGCGGCGCGCGCCGATATTGTCGCGGTTTATGATCGTGATCCTGCCTGCCACCGCTTCCTGCAACCGTTGATGTTTTTCAAAGGCTTTCAGGCTATTCAGGCCTATCGGGTTGCCAATTGGCTTTGGCGCAAGGGGCGCAAGGATCTGGCTTATTTCCTGCAAATGCGGATTTCCGAAGTGTTCGGCATTGATATTCACCCGGCCGCCACCATTGGCAAAGGCATTATGATCGACCACGCCCATTCCATTGTGATTGGTGAAACCGCAGTGGTTGGCGACAATGTTTCGATGCTACATTCGGTGACTTTGGGGGGCACCGGCAAAGAAGACGAAGACCGTCATCCGAAAATCGGCGACGGCGTGTTGATCGGGGCAGGGGCCAAGGTTCTGGGCAATATTACTGTCGGGCATTGTTCGCGCATTGCTGCCGGTTCCGTGGTGTTAGAGACGGTGCCACCTTGCAAAACCGTGGCCGGTGTTCCGGCACGTATTGTTGGCGAAGCGGGCTGTGACCAACCTTCTAATACGATGGATCAAACCCTTGTGTCTGACACCCGTTAAGCTGCAAAACGGCGAATTCTTGCTTGGCACCTGTTGCGCATTTTTGCGCAAGGGGCAGCGGCACATCTTGTGATAGAGTGAAAATTCAAATTCATCAGGGAGAGACGATATGAATAAAATACTTTTAAAGGGTGCCATTGCGTTGATGCTGACATCAGGTGTGGCCTCTGCCCAAGACATCAACGCGCTCAAGGCCGAAGGCAAGGCCTTGATCCAGCAATTCGCCGGTGCTCTCAAGGGTGAACTTGTTGGTGCAATGAAAGCCCAAGGTGCGCCGCATGCAATATCGGTCTGCAACGTGAAAGCCCCAGAGATTGCGAACCAAATTTCGGTTGGGTCCGACTGGACTATCGCGCGCTCAAGCCACCTGTTGCGCAACCCCGGAAATGCACCGGATGCCTATACCGCCGCTGCAATCGACAGTTTTCTAGCACGCGAAGCGAACGGGGAAATGGCCAAAAACATGGTAATGGCTGGGATCATCGACAATGCCGGCCAACGCGAATTCCGCATGGTCAAGGCAATCCCTACGGGCGAGGCATGTGTTGCCTGTCATGGTGCGGAAATTCCCGATGCGGTCAACGCCCGTTTGGCCGAACTCTATCCCGAAGATCAGGCACGTGGATTCTCGGTTGGCGACATGCGCGGGGTTTTCACCCTGACGAAAGTCCTGGATTAAAGCGTCTCGCCTTAAACCTGAGACAGGGTTAAGGCGTGGTGCCGCATACCCCTTCAATGTCCGGAGCACCTCGCCACAAACATGTGATTCAAGTTTCTGGCGAGGTGCTTTAATATTTATCTTCAGGCCAACATCGCCATCGGGTTTTCCAGATTATCCACAATCGCCTGCAACAACTCTGCCCCGAGTGCGCCGTCAATCACCCGATGGTCCACCGACAATGTCACCGACATCACCGTGGCCACCGACAGTTGCCCGTCGTCATCGACAACCGCGCGTTTTTTCCCCGCGCCTACGGCCAAAATCGCGGCCTGTGGCGGGTTGATCACGGCGTCGAAATTGTCGATGCCCATCATGCCGAGATTGGAAATCGCAAAACTGCCGCCCTGATATTCATGGGGGGCCAATTTGCGCTCGCGCGCCCGCGCCGCCATGTCTTTCATCTGGGTTGAAAGACTGCTGAGCGATTTGGTGTCGGCATCTTCCAACACCGGCGTGAACAATCCGCCCTCGATCGCCACCGCCACCGCCACATCCGATGCGGCCATGCGCAACACCCGGTCGCCGGCCCAAACCGCGTTGGCGTCGGGCACCGCCTGCAACGCCAATGCACAGGCTTTGATGATGAAATCATTGACAGAAAGGCGCACACCGCGTGCCTCAAGTTGCTTGTTCAATTGACTGCGAAACGCCAGCAACGCATCCAGTTTGATATCACGCCGCAGATAGAAATGCGGGATAGATTGTTTGGCTTCGGTCAATCGCGCCGCAATGATTTTGCGCATCCCGTCGAGTTTGACTTCCTCAAAATCGCGGCCTTCATACATGCGCATTACCTTGTCGGCATCCGGTCCACTGGCCATTGCAGGGGCCGCTTTTGCCACAGCAGAGGCCGCAGGCACCGGCATCGCAGCAACCGCCGTTTCCCCGATTACATCCGCCTTCACAATCCGTCCGCGTGGTCCCGATCCGGAAATTCCCGCCAGATCAAGCCCCTTGTCCGCCGCAATCCGGCGCGCCAATGGCGACGCAAATACCCGCCCCGCATCTGCCGCCACAGGTGCCACAGGGGCCGGAGTTGGGGCCGCAGTCACGGCTTGCGCCGCAACCGCAATTTCTGCCGGTGCTGTAACCGCCGCCACCGGAGCCGCCGCAGCGCCCATATCATCCGCGCTCTCGCCGTCTTCCAACAACACCGCAATCACCGTGTTCACCGCGACATTTTCCGTCCCCTCGGCAACCATCAATTTGCCGATCACGCCCTCATCCACGGCCTCGAATTCCATCGTCGCCTTGTCGGTCTCGATCTCGGCAATCAAATCACCAGATTGAACGCTGTCGCCCTCTTTGACCAACCATTTCGCCAAAGTCCCTTCTTCCATCGTCGGGGACAGCGCAGGCATCATAATTTCTATAGGCATCGCTTTAACTCCTAACGATAGGTCACTGTTTTTACAGCAGCAATAACATCATCCGCCGTCACCAGCGCCAGTTTTTCCAAATTCGCCGCATAGGGCATCGGCACGTCTTTTCCGGCTACATTGATCACCGGCGCGTCAAGATAATCAAACGCGCGCTCCATGATCGTTGCCGACAAATGATTGCCGATTGACGCCACCGGATAGCCTTCTTCGACGGTCACACAGCGGTTGGTTTTCATCACTGACGCGATCACCGTTTCATAATCAATCGGACGCAAACTGCGCAGATCAATCACCTCGGCAGAAATACCTTCTTTGGCCAGTTCCTCGGCGGCATCCAATGCATATTGCACCCCGATGCTAAAGCTGACGATGGTGACATCACTGCCCTCGCGCCAGATCCGCGCCTTGCCAAATGGCACGGTGAAATCATCCATCACCGGCACATCAAACGCGCGGCCATACATCAATTCGTTTTCAAGGAAGATCACCGGATTGGGATCGCGAATGGCGGTTTTCAACAACCCTTTGGCATCAGACGCCGAAAACGGTGCCACAACCTTCAACCCCGGAATCTGCGCATACCACGCCGAATAATCCTGTGAATGTTGCGCCCCTACGCGCGCCGCCGCGCCGTTTGCGCCCCGAAACACCATTGGCGCGCCCATTTGGCCGCCCGACATATAGCGCGTTTTGGCCGCCGAATTGATAATCTGGTCAATCGCCTGCATGGCAAAGTTGAACGTCATGAATTCGACAATCGGGCGCAATCCGCCAAATGCCGCGCCCACCGCGATGCCGGTAAACCCGTGTTCGGTGATCGGCGTGTCAATCACCCGCTTGCTGCCAAATTCGTCCAACATCCCCTGCGAGATCTTGTATGCGCCCTGATATTCGGCGACTTCTTCGCCCATCAAAAACACCGTGTCGTCGCGGCGCATTTCTTCGGACATCGCGTCGCGCAATGCCTCGCGCACGGTTTGTTGTTTGACTTCGGTGCCCTCGGGCCAATCCGGTGAACGATCAGGGGCAGGGGCGGCCACTTGCGCCGGAACACTTGCCGCTACGGGGGCCGTCGCCACCGGAGTTTCAGCGGCAACCGCAACCTCGGCCACAACTGCTGCGCTCGCGTCTTCGCCGTCTTCCAACATAATCGCGATTGCCGTGTTTACCGCCACATTTTCAGTGCCCTCAGCCACCAACAACTTGCCAACGACACCTTCGTCAACCGCTTCGAATTCCATCGTCGCCTTGTCGGTTTCAATCTCGGCGATCACGTCGCCCGATTGCACCGTGTCGCCCTCTTTGACCAACCATTTAGCCAAGGTGCCTTCTTCCATTGTCGGCGACAGGGCGGGCATCAGTATTTCAATTGCCATCTCGTTATTCTCCAATAATCTCTGTCGCTTACACGTCTGCGTAAATGTCGGTCCACAACTCTTGCGGGTCGGGTTCCGGACTTGCCTTGGCAAAATCGGCGCTGGCATTGACCACCGCCTTTATCTCTTTATCTATCGCCTTGAGATCGTCTTCGGTGGCGTGTTTGCCGATCAACAACAGGTCGCGCACATGTTCAATCGCGTCCTTTTCGCTGCGCATTTTCTGCACTTCTTCGCGGGTGCGATATTTCGCCGGATCCGACATCGAATGGCCGCGATAGCGATAGGTTTTCACCTCGAGAATATACGGCCCCTTACCGGCACGGCAATGTGCCACGGCCTTTTCACCGGCGGCTTTGACCGCCAGAACATCCATACCATCAACCGGTTCACCGGGGATGCCAAAGGCCTGTCCACGGGTGTAAATATCCGGGGTCGAGGTGGATCTCTCTTGTGATGTGCCCATGGCATATTGGTTGTTCTCGATCACAAAAACCACCGGCAGCTTCCACAACGCGGCCATATTAAAGGTCTCGTAAACCTGCCCCTGGTTCGCAGCCCCATCGCCAAAATAGGTAAATGTCACGCCGCCATTTTCGAGATATTTATCGGCAAACGCCAATCCCGCACCAATTGGCACCTGTGCCGCAACAATGCCGTGTCCGCCGTAGAAATGTTTTTCCTTGGAAAACATATGCATTGACCCGCCCTTGCCGCGCGAATACCCGCCGGCGCGTCCGGTCAATTCGGCCATCACCCCGTTGGCGTCCATGCCGCAGGCCAACATATGCCCGTGATCCCGATACGACGTCAGGCGTTTGTCGCCTTCGCGCGCTGTGGCCTCTAACCCGACAACAACCGCTTCTTGCCCGATATAAAGATGGCAAAACCCGCCAATAAGACCCATTCCATAGAGCTGACCGGCCTTTTCCTCGAATCGGCGGATCAACAACATGTCACGATAGAACTTCTTCAATTCTTCTGCCGAAGCATTTGATTTTTTTGCGGTTTTTCTGGCGGCCATTGGCAAATGTCCCTCACATATGTGGTGTATCGAAAACGTGTATTAACAAGTAGTTTAGCATTAAACTACTTAATACTCTATTCCTGCCAAACTTGCGAGAGAGAATTGAAAATTGCCGGTAGCAGTTAGAATTTACGCCAAACTTTAACGAATTACGATTTCATCGGCGCGCAGCAGGCCAAGAACCTGACGGGCCTGTTGATCCAGTAGATCCAGATCAAGATACCCATCGGACAATCGCAAGGCAAGATTTTCGGCACGCGCCACCTTGGCGTTCAACACATCAAGTTGCTGTTGCAGAATTTCCCGTTCGTCCACGATTTGCGCCCGTCTAAACAGACCGAAATCGCCCTGCAATGCCGCCAACGCGAAATAAAGCCCCATACCAAGGGCCAAAAAAAGAAGAAGGGCGGCCCCGATCGGGAGCCGTTTTTGGGGGGTCATATCGGTTCTGCCTCATTGCGTCTCTAACGGACGTTACGTCGTATCATGACACAAGTGATTCGTTTTGTGAATCCCTTTTCTCCTCTTTCGCGCACACGCGACAAATGTTTTAAGCAGCACAACTATGGAGTTAGCTGAATGACACACACACCGCCCCGCGCCTTGCTCGGCACCCATGAGGTGACCAACCAACCCGACGCATATGGCGCGACGGAGGACGTCGATCTCTGGGCCACCGATCCGGCGTTGCGCACCCACACCAAGAAATCTCTGGCCGCCAGCAAGGGCACCACCGACGCCGTCGAAAAATACGGGAAAATCATGGGCACCCAATCCATGCGTCAGGCGGGAATTGATGCCAATCGCTATTTGCCGGAACTGGTGTCGTTTGATTCCGGTGGCCGCCGCCTTGACGAGGTGCGTTTTCACCCTGCCTATCACCAATTGCTCGGCGCCGGTATTAACGCCGGATTTGCCGCGATTGCATGGGAAAAAGGCAGCAAAGGCGGCCACACCAGCCACGCCGCTATGGTCTATCTGCAACAGCAATCCGATCCCGGCGTGGCCTGTCCGATGGCGATGACCTATGCCGCCGTGCCCGCCCTTGATGACAACCCCGAAATTTCGGATCTCTGGGTGCCGCGCCTGACCTCGCGCCATTACGACCCCTCGGTGACACCGGTGAATCGCAAAAAAGGCGCCACTTTGGGCATGGCAATGACCGAAAAGCAGGGCGGCTCCGATATCCGGTCCAATTCCACCAAAGCCACCGAAATGGGCAAATATTACCGACTTTCCGGCCATAAATGGTTCTGTTCGGCGCCGATGTCCGACGGTTTCCTGACCCTCGCCCAAACCAAGGGCGGGCTGACCTGTTTCCTCGTTCCCCGATGGCTCGAAGGGGAACGCAACGGCATCCACGTCATGGCGCTCAAGGATAAACTCGGCAACCGCTCCAACGCCTCGTCGGAAATCGAATATCACGGCGCATTGGCGCACCGCATCGGCGACGAAGGGGCAGGGGTCAAAACCATTATCGACATGGTGCACCACACCCGCCTTGACACAGCGATGGCCCCCGCCGGTTTGATGCGCGCCGCCCTTGCCAGCGCCCACCACTGGACCAAAAACCGCACCACGTTTCAAAAGAAACTGATTGATCAACCGTTGATGCGCTCGGTTCTTGCCGACCTCACACTGGATTGGGAAGGCACCCTTGCACTCGGGATGCGCGTCGCCCAAGCGTTTGATTCGAAATCGAAATCCGAACGTGCCTTTGCCCGCCTTGCCGTTGCCCTTGCCAAATACCTTGGCAATAAACTCGCGCCTAACCTGATCTACGAGGCGATGGAATGTCTGGGCGGCATGGGCTATACCGAGGCCACAAAATTGCCGCTGCTCTACCGCGAGGCCCCGTTGAATTCGATTTGGGAAGGCTCTGGCAATATCATTTGCCTTGATATCCTGCGCACGCTTTCGCGCGATTCGATGGCATGGGTCGCGGTTAGTGATGAACTGTCGCGCGCCGCCGGTGGCAACCGCCATTACGACAACGCTTTGGCCGCCCATATGAAACGCTGGCCCAAATTGCCCGATGAATCCGAGGCCCGCTGGTTCGTGGAAAACCTCGCCACATTGCTCACCGCGTCGGTGTTGATTCAACGTGCGCCCAACAAAGTATCCGACGCCTATGTCAAAACCCGCGTGGCGATGGTGCGTGGCCGCACCGCAGGGGCAATTTCCGGCGTTGATACGGTGGCTATCCTGAAACGTCTTGGATAACGCGGTGATGCAAAACAACGCACGCATTGCACAACCGCCCGACACCCCCTAAATAGGGCGCAACCAACACTATACCTTTCAAGGAGCGCCCAAATGGCCGAAATCAAAGACCCGGAAAACACGATCCTGATGGAACTCAGCGGTGGCATGGTCACCATTGAACTGATGCCGGATGTGGCCCCGCTGCACACCGCCCGCATGAAGGAACTGGCCCGCGCCGGTGCCTATGACAACGTGTGTTTTCACCGCGTTATCGAAGGTTTCATGGCCCAGACCGGCGATGTCGCCAATGGCAATATGGAAAAAGATTTCAACCTGCGCGCTGCGGGCACTGGTGGCTCCGACCTTGGCAATGTTGATGCCGAATTCTCCAAACTGCCGCATTGCCGTGGCTCTATCGGGGCGGCGCGTTCGCAAAATCCGAACTCTGCGGATTCGCAATTCTTCATCAACTTTGGCGACAATGATTTTCTCAATGGCCAATACACCGTCTACGGTCAGGTCATTGAAGGCATGGATCACGTCGATGCCATCGTGCGCGGCGAACCGCCCACCGATCCCGACCGCATGATAAGCGTGAAAGTCGCGGCAGATGTCGATGCGTAAACTTGCGCTTGCCGCCATCTTCGGTCTCATCGCCATACCCGGTTTTGCCACCGGCCTCAAGATCGAGGTCGAGGGCGAAGCCAACGGCACCATCATGATCGACCTGTTCGAAGATGTCGCCCCAAATCACGTCGCCCAAATCACCGCAATCGCATCTGAGGGTGGCTATGATACCGTGGTTTTCCACCGGGTGATTGATCGCTTCATGGCCCAGACGGGCGATGTTTCGAATGGTCGTATGGGCATGGATATGTCGCGTGCCGGTTTCGGAGCCTCGGATCGCCCCGATCTCAAGGCCGAATTTTCCGACCTGTCGTTTGAACGTGGCATAGTCGGCATGGGCCGCAAGCAAAGCGTCGATAGCGCCAATGCGCAGTTCTTTATCATGTTCGAGGCCGCGCCGCATCTCAACGGGCAATATACCGTTATTGGCCGCGTCACCGAAGGTATGGATGTTGTCGATGCCATCAAACGCGGCAATTCGCGCTCGGGCACCATCACCGGCAAACCCGATATGATGAAAACCGTGACGGTTACCGACTGATTTTAACACCGGATATGGCGCGGTTTAGGCGCCATATCCTCTCTGCTGCTCACATCCCCGTGTATGGGGCTATGCAAAGCAGATATTCGCGCGCACTCTTTGGTTATCCAAACAGGAGCGCCGCATGTTCTTTAATCTAACCTTGAAAACACTGATCACCGCCGCCACCCTTGTCGCAACGGTGACTGTTGCCGATGCCAACCCGTCGTCGTGGCGTTATGAATGGCCCGACACCGATTTTGACAAAACCACAGTGCCCGACTGGACCGAAATTATGTCCGGGGGTCCCGGCAAAGACGGTATTCCCGCCCTCGACAATCCCGATTTCCGCAGCATCGCATCCGCCCGCGAGATCAACGATCGCGAGCCGGTGATAAGCGTCGAAATCGACGGTGCCGTGGCGCGCGCCTATCCAATCCGCTATCTGACATGGCACGAAATCGTCAACGATGTGATCAACGGTGTCCCCGTCGCCGTCACCTTTTGCCCGTTGTGCAATTCCGGCATTACCTTTGACCGCCGTATTGGCGGGCGCACCCTTACCTTTGGCGTTACCGGAAAACTCCGCAATTCCGACATGGTGATGTTTGACCGCGAAACCGAGAGCTGGTGGCAACAAGCCCTCGGACAGGGCATTGTCGGCGACATGACGGGGCGCGAACTGAAACAACTGCCCACCTGGATGGAAAGCTGGGCGGATTTTAAAGCCCGCAATCCCGATGGTGTGGTCATGGTCGAACCCGATTTCAACCGCAGTTACGGCGCCAACCCCTATCGCAATTACGACAGCTCGCGCACCCCGTTTCTCTATCGCGGCGAACAACCGCCCCACGGTATCCCCTCGCTTGAACGGGTGATCCGCGTTGGCGACCGCGCGTGGCGCATGACCCGTCTGCGCGCCGAGGGCGAGGTGACCGAGGCCGGTTTTACCCTGAATTGGCACGCCGGTCAGGCCTCGGCCCTTGATACCGCCAGCATTGCCAAAGGTCGCGATGTCGGCACCATCCGCGTGCGCGACGCACAGGGGCGCGACGTTGCCCACGATGTGTTGTTTGCCTTCGCCTTCCACGCGTTTTGGCCCGAAGGCAAATGGATGCTGGCGCGATAAACCCCGCCGCGCGGGGGCGGGCG
>JAUZRV010000023.1 GCA_030950105.1 Rhodobacterales bacterium
GCCGACATCACCCAATGGCCCCATGGATTATCTCAGCAACCACCGCCTTCACCATTTCGCTGGTGTTCCGCACAATTGATCCACATTTTTGTGCGCAATGGCCCCTCGGCACCCATTTCATGTGGCACCTTTTGAATGCAACTATGACCGGCCTTCTGCTACAAGTGCTCGCACGGGCAGAGCCGCCACAGGCGTCACGACAGGCATCACGACAGACATCACGACAGACATCGCCGAAATCAATATGAGCACCTCAATGGCACGTTACCGGAGGCAACTATGAGTTATTTAGGCGTAAACGGGTCCATAACCGGACGCGCATGGGTCGGTCCCGGCATCGAAATTGATCGCCAGTCCGAGGCACTGGCCCAAGAAACCAACCTGCCCCGCCCGCTCTGTCAGGTTCTCGCCCAACGCCACGTCGCCGCTGCCGATGTCCCTGCCTATCTCAATCCGCAATTGCGTGAACTCCTGCCCGACCCTCTGACCCTCAAGGATATGGGCCGCGCCGCCGCCCGTTTTTTGCAAGCTGTCAAAACCCGTGAACGCATCGCGATTTTCGCTGATTACGATGTCGATGGCGGCACCTCTGCCGCGCTTTTGATCGACTGGTTGCGCCAAATGAATCGCACTGCCACCCTCTATGTTCCCGATCGGATCAAAGAGGGCTACGGCCCCAACGAGACCGCAATGGCGATGCTGGCGCGCGATCACGATCTGATCGTGACCGTTGATTGCGGTATCCTGTCCTATGATGCCATAGCAGCGGCAAAAGACGCGCAAGTCATTGTTCTTGATCACCATTTGGGCGGCGAATCCCTGCCGGATGCCCACGCCGTGGTCAATCCCAACCGTCAGGACGAAACCGGAGATCTCGGCCATCTGTGCGCCGCTGCCGTGGTGTTTTTGATGCTGGTCGAGGCCAACCGCCAAATGCGCGCCGACAATGCCAAAGGCCCCGATTTGATGGCCATGCTTGATCTGGTCGCATTGGGCACCGTTGCCGATGTTGCGCCTTTGATCGGGGTTAATCGCGCGTTTGTGGTGCAGGGTCTCAAGGTCATGGCGCGCCGCCAGCGCCCCGGTCTTGTCGCGCTTGCCGATATTGCGGGCATGGATGTCGCCCCCGAAAGTTACCACCTCGGTTTCCTGCTTGGCCCGCGTATCAATGCCGGTGGCCGTATCGGGCAATCCGATCTTGGCGCACGCCTTTTGGCCACCGATAACGCGCACGAGGCAACCGCCATGGCCGACCGCCTTAATGAATTGAACTCCGAGCGCCGCGAGATCGAATCCGCGGTGCGCGCCGCCGCCATGGCACAGGCGGAAGAACGCGGATTGGACGCGCCTCTGGTCTGGGCCGCTGGCGAAGGGTGGCACCCCGGTGTGGTCGGCATCGTCGCCGCCCGCCTCAAAGAGGCCACCAACCGCCCCGCCGTGGTCATCGGCCTTGATAACGACGAATGTAAAGGCTCTGGCCGCTCGGTATCGGGTGTCGATCTCGGGGCGTCCATTCAAAAACTCGCCGCCGAGGGCCTTATTACCAAGGGCGGTGGTCACAAAATGGCCGCCGGGTTAAGCCTTTCCCGCGATCAATTGGAACCGGCCATGGCCCGCCTCTCCGAGCTGCTTGAACGCCAGGGCGCCGGCTCTGGTGGCCCCGCCGATCTGCGCGTTGACGGCACATTGATGCCCGGTGCCGCCAGTGTCGATTTGATCAACCAGATCAACGCCGCCGGCCCTTATGGGGCCAGCGCCCCCTCGCCGCGCTATGCCTTTCCCGATGTCGCGATATCCTTCGCCAAACGCGTCGGTGACAGCCATTTGAAAATCTCTTTCGGTGATGGCATGGGCGCGCGCATCGACGCGATTTGTTTCGGGGCGTTTGATACCGATCTTGGCGCGGCCCTTCTCAACCACGGTGGCCAAAGGTTCCACCTCGCCGGCCATCTTGAAATCAACACATGGCGGGGCCGTCAATCGGTGCAATTGCGCCTTGATGATGCCGCTGCGGTTATTCCTTGAACGGCACGCGATTAGCATCCAGAACCACCCGCAATGCGCCAAGTTCGTCGGCCAGCATCGCCACCTTGGTCGTCGACAATTGCCCGGCGAGTTTGGAATAACCCTGCGCCACCATCCCGATCGCCACCTCGCGCCGTTGCCGCCCCGTTTGCGTCAACCAAACGCATTTGCTGCGCCCGTCATCGGGATTTGGCCGCATCTCGACCAATCCCTGTTTTACCAACCCCGACAACGTATGGCTCATCGTGGTTTTCGCCACCTGAAACGCGCGCGCAATATCAAGAGGCGTGCCCCCGTCCCCCACCCGCACCAGATGGTTGAGAACCCCGAATTGCGCCCCCGTCATCCCCTCGGGAAGACGCGCCTCGAGCATCGCACCGCTGAGTTGCGACACGATTCCGATCTCGGTAAACAACCGGAACAACAGAGGCATGTCTTGGTTTTCCACGCGTTACACCTTTATTTTTGCATCCACCGGCCAACGCGGCGTTGGCGGGGTCTGATCTGCATATCCCAAACGCCCCAACATTTGAATGGTGTGCCCTTTGGCGGCAAGCATTTTGTGGATTTCCCCGAAAACCCCGCCCATTTCGGGATATTCCTGCAAGGCCTGACTGATCGGATGCAAGCCAACCCCCATGCCCGTCGTCGCCAGATTGATCCGCAGATAATCCCGCCCCGCGTTCAATTGATCGACCCGACGATTGCCCGCCGTTGTCACCCAGACATAGCCCATCGCACTGTCGACATTTGCCATCACCGCGTCAACACCTTGGGCAAACACCGATGACCCCCGATCATTCGCCGCCGCACGGGTGAACATGCCAACCGCCGCCAGACTGTCAAACAGCGGCCCGCCAAAATTGATTCCGTCGGGGTTTTCGTTGATCTCGGATTTGCCAATGCGAAACAAATCAACGCTTTCGCGATAGGTGCGCGGGGTTTCGATCTCGATTTCCAACGCCTTGCGCGTCAACGCCCGTAGTTTTTCCACCTGCGCGCCGTCGTTGGTCACGCCAATCGCCCCCCCCGTCTGCTCCATCCCCCGCAAGCGCACAAGCACGCTATCCTCGACCGCGCGTCCGGTATCAAACGGCACCTTCAACGATCTGCGTTGCAACACATGGGTAAATAGCGCGTCCTTGGCGATGCCCGCCTCTTATTCAAACCGCACCTCCGCCACCGGCCGCCGATCAAGAGCCGCCGAATCAGATCCCTCGGGAAAGGCCTTGATCGTGGCGCGATACCCGTCTTGCGCCGCCGCCATGCGCAACATTTCAAGAAAACACCCCAACCCGATGGTGATCTGCCGGTTATACGGATCGGTATGTGGCAGCATCCGGTCGGTATCGACATATAAAAAAATCTTGCCGCTTTGCGACAGATCCACCACCCAGGGTTGGCGATTATGCGGATTGGGTGCAAGGATCGCATAGGACAACGCCCGACGCCGCGGCTCCTCGTAATTCCCTGCTTTCCCCCAAGGGGCCAAGGCCTTTTGTGGTGTCCGGGTGGCCAAAAACCCACCCGCTCCGGTGGCGGCTAACACAACACCGCCCCCGACAATGCTTAAAAACTTGCGACGATTTACCGGCATGTAACGCTCCATATAATACGATATCACACTATATAGTTCGATATCGCATTACTTGCAAGGATTTCTTAGGGAAACTCTGAACAACATGGCTTTCGGCATGCGGAAGTTGTCGATTGCCGCTCGGGTTCACGGCACCAGCCGTTTTGCGGCCGCTTTCGCGACTGTTTTACCCCGCTCCCCTGATTTCAGGCAGACTCCGCCCTC
>JAUZRV010000230.1 GCA_030950105.1 Rhodobacterales bacterium
GAACCGCTCAGACCATGCTCCGAGAAACATTTTCTCCCTCACCAGCGCCGCTATCACCCTGCTCAAACGCATCGCAAAATCACCAACCAGGGCGATTGAACTCGTACAGGATAACCGCGCAAAGGCAGTCGAGATCATCGCCGCAGAACGATAATCCCACTTTCTCTGAATCACCCTGGCAAATGACCACGGGCGTTTTTTCGGTGTTTGCGCGGGCGGCACATCACAACAACCTGTCGGGGGCAGGTCACTCATGGTTTTGCTTTTTGGTTGCATCGGCATCCACGCAACACTCCAAGGCGTTGTTCGCTCCCGAGGGCGGCAAAGATCGAGGCGGCAATTGTTTGGGTGAGATCGGGCGTGTTTGAATGTTTCATATTTCGAAACGCCTAATCCAACGCCTAATCTCTTGCACCGTATGCAATCAAAGACTACCAAGCGGGCAGATAGCGAGGCGTCCGATGACCGAAAATACCCCTCTTGATATGGCCCATGGTGCGATGATGGCCGCGCCTGATGATGCGCCAACACGCTTGCAATTCTATCACTGTCTTGCCGATACCGAGCTGTTTATGCTGCTCGAAAAAGAAGTGGATAACGAGAAGATTATACCGGAAGTATTTGATTTATCAGATGATTCTTATGTTCTGGTTTTTGATACTCAAGAACGCATGGCCGCATTTACCGGTGTTCCCAAACCCTATGCTGCGCTTTCCGGTCGGATGATATCCGCGTTATTACTGAGTAATAATATAGGGATAGGCGTTAATCTTGATGTTGCGCCGTCGGCAATTCTGATCCCGCCAAATGGCCTTTCCTGGTTGACCGATGTTCTGGATAACACCCCGGAAAAACGTATGGCTAAAGCGGTTAAAATAAGCAAATACAATATGATAAACCCTGATCTTCTTGAAAGTCTCACAACCCGTATCTTGCGCGCGGGTGGCGTAGCACTGGCGGCATTTCTGGTCTTGGTCGATTATGAAAACGGCACATCCGGCCCGTTGATCGGCTTTGTCGATACTCCCGAAAAAGCCCGCGACGCCTTGGCCAAATCGGTCACCGAAGCACTGATTTTTTCGGGTCTTTCCGAGGGCACAATTGATGTCGGGTTCTTTGCCTCGAGCGACCCGATTGTGGCAACTCTGGCGCGGGTTGGCCACCAATTCGAGTTGCCAAAACCTGTTGAGCCGACCCGAAAATCCCCGGTGGCCCCCGGTTCGGACCCCGAAAATCCGCCAATTCTAAAGTGACTTAATACCCAAGATCCCGATCTACCAAATGCAAAAGCGGCGCGCCGGTTTCACCGCGCCGGATGTTTTCAACAATCACTTGCGCCGCCGTTTCGATCCGGGTTTCCGACGCAATATGGGGCGTCACGGTCACGTTGGGATGCACCCAAAACGGGTGATCCACCGGCAACGGCTCTATCCGGAACACATCCAGTGTCGCGTGCCCGATCTGCCCATTGTCCAGCGCCGCAATCAGGGCGGCATCGTCGATCAACGGCCCGCGCCCGGGGTTGATAATCACCGCGCCCTCGGGCAACAACGTCAACCGTTGCGTATTCATCAGGTTTTCGGTTTCATTGGTAAGCGGGATCAATAAAACAACGATTTCAGCATCTTGCAGCGCCTGTTCAAGTCCGGCATCCCCGTGGTAACAGGTCATTCCGTCAATCTCTTTGGCGCTTCTGCTCCACCCCGAGACATTAAAGCCGAACTGCGCCAATGCCTGCCCACAGGCCTGCCCAAGCGCGCCAAGCCCCAAAAATGTGACCTTCCGATCCTTGGCCAAAGGCGGAATATCCTTGCGCCACACGCCGTTCAATCCGTGAATATGTCGATCCATTCCGAGATGATGCCGCAACACATGTCCGGCCACCCATTCCACCATGCCCTGTGTCATGCCCGGATCAACCATGCGCGCGAGCGGTATTTTCAATGTCGTATTGCCGACCACATTTTCCACACCGGCCCAAAGGTTCAACACCGCCTTGGCACGCGTATAGGGGGTGAAATCCTGCAAGGCGCTGCTCGGTGCATAGACGATATAATCAACCTCGGCAGGGGTGAATCCGGTTTTGACATTGGCCACAAGACCCGCCTTGGCAAGACCGTTTTTCAACGGCTTTTCATAGTCTTGCCAGTTTTTGGCATCAGCGGAAAACAGGATATTCAAGGTCATTTATACGCCTTTATCTAACGGGGGTTGTGGATATGCGCACTTTGCACCAATCCAAAGGCAAGCATCAAGACCAACATCGCCGATCCGCCATAACTCACCAACGGGAGGGGCACGCCAACAATGGGGGCCAACCCCATCACCATCGACATATTCACCGCGAAAAACAGGAAAAACGTGGTGGAAATCCCGAGCGTAAGCAACGCCGAAAACCGATCACGATTGGACACTGCGATGGAAACACAAAACAGGATAATCAACGCATATAGCCCGAGCAACGAGATCGCGCCAATAAACCCGAATTCTTCGGCCAATGTGGTGAAAATGAAATCCGTATGCTTTTCCGGAATGAAATTAAGTTGCGATTGCGTGCCTTGCATATAGCCGCGACCGGTCCATCCCCCTGATCCCAATGCGATTTTTGACTGGGTGATTTGATACCCGTTGCCTAACGGGTCGCTGCCCGGATCCAGAAACGTATCAATGCGGCTAAACTGATAATCCTTCAACAACTGCCATGTCGTGCCGCGTGATTGAAACACGGCGGTGATCAACCCGACGCCCGCCGCAATCACCGCGGTGAAATATCCCCAGTGCACACCGGCAAAAAACATCATGCTGCCCCCCGCCGCCAACAATAGAATTGCGGTGCCCAAATCGGGCTGTCGCAACACCAGAAGCACCGGCAGCAGGATGATCATCACCGGAATTAACACCCAAACCGGCCGCGAGGTTTTCTTCATCGGCAGCCAGTCATAATAAAATGCCAGAAACATCACCAAGGTGATCTTCATCAGTTCCGAAGGTTGCAACCGCATAAACCCGAGATCAATCCAGCGTTGCGCCCCCATGCCCACGGCCCCGAACAAAGCCACCGCCAACAGCAACAGGACCGAAACGCCATAGGCGACCCCCGCCATATTGCGCCAGAACCAGACCGGCACCATCGCGATGCCCACCATCAAAATGAACCCGGCAACAAAGCGTTTCATTTGCGGCGCGGCCCAGGGCGAAAACGATCCGCCCGCCACCGAATAAAGCATCAAAAACCCGACCGAGGCCACGGCCGTGAGCAAGAGCGCCAGAGGCCAGTTCAAAAACAGGATTTTGCGCAGGCCTGTGGGCACCGATTTGACGTTATATTCAAGATAACTCATGCCCTGTCGCTCCTGTCGCGCGGTGGCATCGGATTCTCGGTGCGAATACGTTTTTGCTGGGCTTTGATACGGTTGCGATCCCGTTTTGGATAGGCCGATAATGGCGGCGCATCCCCATAGAGTGCTTGCAATGTTATATCACGGGCAATCGGCGCAGCGGCTGTTGACCCGCCGCCGCCATGTTCGACCACCACCGCAACGGCAATTTTCGGATTATCAAACGGCGCGAAATCAACAAAAAGCGCGTGATCGCGACGTTCCCACGGCAAATCACGGTTGCGAACCACGCCCGTGCGACGTTCGGCTGCGGTGATATTGCGCACTTGGCTGGTGCCGGTTTTTCCCGCCATTCGAAACGCATCTTCAACAATTCGGCTGCGAAACGCCGTTCCGCGTTTGTTATTAGACACGGCCACCATTGCTTTGCGAATTTGGCGGAGATGGTTTTGATTGATCCCCATATCTTCACCGCGACCTGTTGGTGTCTCGACATTATTGACTGACTTAATCAATCGCGGCATCACCGCACGTCCGGTGGCAAGGCGCGCGGTCATCACCGCCAATTGTAGGGGCGAGGCAAGAACAAACCCCTGTCCAATCGCGGCATTGATGCTATCGCCAATCACCCATTCCTCGCCAAATTTTTGCAATTTCCAGTCCTTGGTCGGCGCGCGGCCCCGTGCAATCGCCGACATAGGCACGTCAAACCGCTGACCAATACCAAACCGCCGCGCCATCGCCGAAATTTTTTCGATCCCGACCAATTGCGCCAATTCATAATAATAGACATCACAGCTTTCGCGCAGCGATCGGTGCAGGTCAACATTCCCGTGCCCGCCGCGTTTCCAGCAGTGAAATTTACGGCCCGAGACCTCGATAAACCCACGGCAGTTAAACGTGTCTTCCGGCGTCACCACCCCGTCTTCAAGTGCGGCAAGCGCCACCAGCATTTTGAAGGTTGACCCCGGCGGATATAATCCCTGCACTGTTTTGGATGCCAGTGGGCGGTATTTGTTTTCGGTTAACCCTTTGTAATCAGCCACAGAAATGCCGCGCACAAACAGGTTGGGGTCAAATGTAGGCGAGGATGCGATTGATAGTAAATCGCCCGTGTCGCAATCAATCACCACTGCCGCCGCGCTTTGTTCGCCAAGGCGCGCCTGCACATAGTTTTGCAATTCCGCATCGACGGTGATCTGCATATTGGCACCGGTCTGCCCCTCGCGCCGGTCCAGTTCGCGCATCACCCGCCCAACCGCATTGACCTCGACCCGTTTTATGCCGGCACTGCCCCGCAGCACATCTTCGCGCTTGGATTCAAGGCCGACCTTGCCAATCTGGAACCGTGGCGTCAGCAGCAATTGATCGGGATTTTCTAATTTTGACAGGTCATAATCACTTACCGGCCCGACATAGCCGACCACATGGGCGAAATCCGGTCCATACGGGTAGTTGCGCGATAACCCAACCTCGGGCGTCACACCGGGAAGGGCAGGGGCGTTGACTGCCACTTTGGAAATGTCCTCCCAGGATACCCGATCCGCCACCGTCACCACCCGATCCCCGCGCCGCTCGCGCATCTCTTTGATGGCACGGTTTAGGCTTTCTTCGTCAAGTTCAATCAACGCCGAAAGTCGCCGGATGACCAGTTCCACGTCGCCCACATCTTCGCGCACCATTGTGATCCGGTAACTCGGCGCATTTTCGGCGACCACGCGACCATTGCGATCATAAACCTGCCCGCGCGCCGGGGGGATCAGGCGAATATTGATCCGGTTTTCTTCGGCAAGCAGCCGAAATTGATCGGCCTGTTCGACCTGCAAATACCGCATACGCAGCGCCAGTATCCCCATAAGACCAATCTGTGTGCCGCCCAGCAAAAGGCCGCGTCGGGTGATTTTTCCCGCACTTTGGGCGTTTTCGCGTGGTGATCGTCTCATAGTCTTTGTCCCAATGCGTTCACCTCGCCAAGGCTCGATTTGCGCAATCCAAACCCGTAGATCGAAACCAGCATAACCAATGGATAGGCCAATATTGTGGTGATTAATTCGATGACGGACAAACCAAACGGCGCTTGCGGGGTGATTGATATTGCAAGGATAATACGGTTGGCCACGGCAATCGCAACCAAGGTTGCCGTTACGCTCAACCACTCAACGCTAAACGGTTGATTTCGCAGGCTTGCACTGCGGCTCTTGAGGTTCTGGGTGGCAATCACCACCAGCGCAGCAAGCAACCCCGGGGGCCGCTGCAACATCAAATCGCTGAAAAATACCACCGCGGCAATTGACAGAACCGGCACATATTCGGGCCGCCGCAGCACCCAGGCAAAGCAAAAACAGATCACCAGATCAGGGCCGGCCCAGCGCCGCGGAGTAAATTCAAGCGGCAGCAATTTGAACAGCACCAATACCAGCGCCAGCCCGATAAAAAGCGCGCGCATGGTCCACAAGCGGGTCATGGTATGCTCAGCCATCCTGACCTGCCTCCCCCTGTGTTTCTCCGGTTTGATCTTGCTCTGCTGCATCTTCAACGCTTGCACTTGGCGGCACAACCAACCCGCCGGGTCCGTCAATGGTTTCAACATTGTGATTGCGCAAAATCCGCAAAAATTCGAGCCGCTCAAAATCCGCCACAAGGCGCACGCGGGTGCGCCCGCCGGGATCTTCGGCAATTTGCCCGATCAATATCCCCGCCGGAAAAACCCCGCCATCCCCCGATGAAATTACCCGGTCACCGGGGCGCACCTGTTCGGGGTTTTCCAGAAATTCCACGGTTGGCGCCGCCGTATTATCGCCCGACATCATCGCCCGTTGATCCGAGGGTTGAATGGTGATCGGTATGCGGCTGCTGGTGTCGGTCAACAAAATTACCCTTGCGGTATTGTCGCCGACGCCCGAAATCCGCCCGACCAATCCGATTCCGTCCATCGTTGCCCATCCGTCCACAATCCCGTCGCGTGCGCCCACATTCAACAACACAGACTGGCGAAACGGCGATCCGCTATCGGCCATCACCACGCCGGTCACAAACGTCAATCGCGGATCAAGCCGCACATTGTTCAAATCGAGCAGCCGCGCGTTTTCCTGCTCAAGTTGCAGCGCCGCCTCTTTCCAGGCTTTCATTTGCTGCAATTCGCGGCGCAATTGTTCGTTTTGCTGCACAATCCGGTTGTAACTCTGAAAATCCCGCAGAATGTTGCTTGTGCCGGTCACCGGTGCCATCGCCCAACTGAAATTGGGCACCACACGATCGACGACAGCAGCGCGAAACCTTTCGACGCGCGGGCTATCAATGCGCCAAACGACAAATATGGCAAGCAGACACAGCACCAAAACCCCGACAAGCAATCGCTTGAGAGGGCCACTGTGGTCGTCGCTCTGTGGTCCGTTTTTGGCCAATGGTTTCCCCTGTCTCGCCGCCTATGCGGGAAAAGTGGACATATCAGCTGTCATAGTCAATTGCATGGCGCAGTTGATTTTCATATTCCAGCGCCTTACCGGTGCCAAGCGCCACACAATTAAGGCACTCGTCGGCGATGGAAACCGCCAATCCGGTTTGTTCGCGCAATGCCAGATCAAGATCCCCCAGAAGTGCACCACCGCCGGTCAACATCACACCGCGATCGACAATATCCGCCGATAGATCGGGGGGCGTGGTTTCCAGCGCGGTCATCACCGCTTCGCAAATCTGCTGCACCGGCTCGGCCAAGGCTTCGGCGATTTGCGCCTGCGAAATCTCGGTTTCCTTGGGCACACCGGTCAATAGATCCCGGCCGCGCACCTGCATGGATGTGCCGCGCCCGTCGTCGGGCATCCGCGCGGTGCCGATGCTGGTCTTGATTTTTTCGGCGGTAATTTCCCCGACCAAAAGGTTTTGTTGACGGCGCAGATAATTGATAATCGCCTCGTCCATGCGGTCGCCCCCGACACGAACCGAGCGCGCATAGACAATATCACCCAGTGACAGCACCGCCACTTCGGTGGTTCCGCCGCCAATATCGACAACCATATTGCCGGTCGGGTCGGTGATCGGCATACCCGCGCCAATCGCCGCGGCAATCGGTTCGGCAATCAACCCCGCACGCCGCGCCCCTGCCGACAACACCGATTGGCGAATTGCGCGTTTTTCTACGGGTGTCGCACCGTGGGGCACACAAACGATGATTTTGGGTTTGGAAAATGTCGACCGTTTATGCACTTTGCGGATGAAATATTTGATCATTTCTTCGGCGGTGTCAAAATCGGCAATCACCCCTTCGCGCATCGGGCGGATCGCCTCGATACTGCCCGGGGTGCGGCCAAGCATCAATTTGGCGTCTTCGCCCACGGCCAAAACCTTCTTCACGCCATCCTTGACATGATAGGCCACCACCGACGGTTCCGACAATACAATCCCCTTGCCTTTGACATAGACAAGCGTGTTCGCCGTGCCCAGATCAATCGCCATATCCGCAGAAAAGAGGCCGGGTAGTTTTTCCCAAAATGACATTATGGCGGTGGTCCTGTGCTGGTGGTTTCTGAATGAAACGCAGCCCGCGATTCTAAAACCGCAGGCTGTCGTCCAATCTATATAGGCAGCAACGCGCCGCGCGAAAAGACCATATCGGGATCAAATCAGCGCGAAACCGCCACAAGCACAGGATTGGCGCGGGATTGACCGGAATTTGACCAATTATGAGGCATCCATATAAGATACATCCGCCACATCAGTGCCTTTGGCAATGCGTTCGCGGCGCACCAACAGCCGGTTCAAGGCGTGAATATAGGCGCGCGCCGAGGCGACAACCGTATCGGTATCCGCCGATTGCCCCGTGACAATACGCCCGTCTTCTTCCATGCGCACGCTGACGGTGGCCTGTGCATCTGTGCCTTCGGTCACCGCGTGCACTTGATACAATTGCAACCGCGCGCTGTGATCAAACAGGGCCTTGATCGCGTTAAACGACGCATCCACCGGCCCGTCGCCTGTCGCCACAATATGCCCTTCGACCCGGTCAATCACCAAGGTCATATCCGCCTCTTGCGGCCCGTCGGTGCCACAGACCACGCGCAGGTGTTTCAACTGAATACGGTCGTTTTCTTCTGAATCCGAAGTGCGCATCAACGCAATCAGATCGTCATCGTAAATCTCTTTCTTGCGATCGGCCAATTCCTTGAATCGCACAAACACATCCTTGAGCTGGTTATCGCCCAGCTCATACCCGAGATCACCAAGTTTCGAGCGCAACGCGGCGCGCCCCGAATGTTTGCCCATCACAATATTGGTTTCGGCCAAACCCACGTCGGTGGGGCGCATAATTTCAAACGTCTCGGCGTTTTTAAGCATCCCGTCCTGATGGATGCCGCTTTCGTGGGCAAAGGCGTTCTTGCCGACAATCGCCTTGTTGAACTGCACCGCAAACCCCGACACCGATGCCACACGCCGTGACAGGTTCATGATCTTGGTGGTGTCAATTCCGGTGGCATAGGGCATGATATCGCCGCGCACTTTCAACGCCATAACCACTTCTTCCAAGGCCGTATTGCCGGCGCGTTCGCCCAACCCGTTGATTGTGCATTCAATTTGGCGCGCGCCGCCTTCGACGGCTGCCAACGCATTGGCCGTCGCCATGCCCAGATCATTATGACAATGGGTGGCAAATACGATTTCATCGGCGCCCGGCACCCGGTTCAACAACATGCGGATCAAATAGGCACTTTCGCGCGGCGCGGTATAGCCAACGGTATCGGGCACATTGATCGTGGTTGCCCCCGCCTTGATCGCGATTTCCACCACACGACACAGATAATCATCTTCGGTGCGGGTCGCATCCATCGGCGACCATTGCACATTGTCACACAGATTGCGCGCATGGGTCACCGTGTCATGAATCCGCACGGCCATTTCATCCATGGTCAGATTGGGAATGGCGCGGTGCAATTCCGAGGTGCCGATAAACGTGTGAATACGCGGTTGGCGCGCATGTTTCACCGCGTCCCAACAACGGTCGATATCCTTGAAGCTCGCCCGTGCCAGCCCGCAAATCACCGAATTCCGGCTTAGCCGTGCAATTTCACTTACCGCATTGAAATCACCTTCCGAGGCAATGGGAAATCCCGCTTCGATGATATCCACGCCCATTTCATCCAAAAGATCGGCAATTTCGATTTTTTCGGCGTGGGTCATGGTTGCGCCCGGCGATTGTTCGCCATCCCGCAACGTGGTGTCAAATATCAATACATGATCTTTTTTGGGTGTATCGGTCATATCGGAATTCTTTCAGTCTTAGCCGCCCGCCTTGGTGGGCTTTGGTCTCGTTCGAGTGTGTGAATGTTGGCGCTGATCGTCCTCCCCCGAGCGGTCGCGCCAAAAAGCACGCTCAGAGGGGACTAAGGAGTAGGATCGACAAGAGGCCAAGGGGCAGACATAGCGCGGCAATCAACAGCGTGTTGTTGGCTGGCTGAGTGGCTGCCGGCAGGGTGGCGATATGTGCGTCTCTCATCATCACCGACAACTATATGGCGCGAAAATGTAAATGAAAAGACCTCATTTCCGGTTGTATAAGTTCGGATGATTTGCGCCATAAAACTGCGGCGAAAAGGCTGATTCATATTAACAGTATTGAATTTGTAACCTAAACCGTCCTAAGCTTGCTGTTAACGCTCACATAAGAAGCGAACGCGATAATTTAATTCTACAGTCATAGGGGAGAAAAATATGGCTCATATCGTTGTGTTGGGGGCAGGGCTTGGCGGCTCTATCCAAGCCTATGAACTGCGCGAAACATTGACCAGCAATGACAAGATCACCGTCATTTCCAATAAATCGTATTTTCAATTTACGCCGTCCAACCCTTGGGCCGGTGTTGGTTGGCGCAAACAAAAAGACATCACCGTAGAAATGGGTCCGGTGATGAAACGCCGCGGGATCGAATTTATCCATGATGGCGCGACCAAACTTGACCCCGAATCCAATACCATCACTTGCGAAAGCGGCCGCGAGGTCACCTATGATTATCTAGTGATTGCCACCGGTCCCGACCTTGCCTTTGATGAAATCGAAGGGTTCGGCCCCGATA
The DNA here is from genome assembly GCA_030950105.1 of Rhodobacterales bacterium. Classification (GTDB taxonomy): domain Bacteria; phylum Pseudomonadota; class Alphaproteobacteria; order Rhodobacterales; family Rhodobacteraceae; genus JAUZRV01. The sequence goes on from JAUZRV010000230.1 coordinate 10,402, forward strand.
AATTCACCGAATCCGTCTGTCACATTGAACATGCGGTCAAATCCGGTGACAAATGGGAAGATTTCTGCGCCAACCCCGGTCCGATTGTGATCGGCGCGGTGCAGGGGGCATCCTGTTTTGGGCCGGCCTACGAATATATTATGACGATTGAGACCGATCTGCGCCGTCGCAAAATCCGCGACAAGGTGCCGATGACCTTTGTCACCTCGGAACCCTATATTGGCCATCTCGGTCTGGGCGGCGTTGGTGATACCAAGGGGATGCTCGAATCGATCTTTCGCGATCGCGACATCAAATGGATCACCAATTCCAAGGTCGAAAAATTCGAAGAACACACGCTGCATTGCACCGAATTCAATGCCGACGGTTCCGAGAAGGTAAAACACGAGTTGCCGTTCGACTATTCCATGATGTTGCCGGCGTTCCGCGGAATTCCGGCGCTGATGGGCATTGAAGGTCTGGTCAATCCACGTGGTTTTGTCATCGTTGACGACTATCAACGCAATCCCAAATACCAGAATATCTTTGGTGTCGGTGTGGCCATCGCGATTGCCCCTCCGGTGATCACCCCTGTGCCGACCGGCGTGCCGAAAACCGGTTTTATGATCGAATCCATGGTCACCGCGACCGCACATAACATCCCGCTGATCATCAAAGGCGAGGAACCGGATGAAAAACCGACATGGAATGCGTTCTGCCTTGCCGATTTTGGCGATCGTGGCATGGCCTTCCTTGCGATGCCGCAAAACCCACCGCGCAACCTCAACTGGAATTCCCAGGGTCGCTGGGTGCATTGGGCGAAACTGGTGTTTGAATGGTATTTCATCCGCAAAGTCAAAAAAGGCGTGAGCGAACCTTGGTATGAAAAGTTCATCATGAAAATGCTGAATATCGACAAACTTAAATCCAATACCTAGCCCGAATTATTCATGAAGCGGCGTAAATCGTTTGACGGGCGTAGATCAAGCTGTTGAAATGGCGTATGATTTTGGTGTTGAACAAGATCATTCACCTCCAGCAGAAAATCCAACCCACCATGAATGACGATACGCT
>JAUZRV010000231.1 GCA_030950105.1 Rhodobacterales bacterium
ATGCTTGAGGGCGGAGTCTGCCTGAAATCAGGGGAGCGGGGTAAAACAGTCGCGAAAGCGGCCGCAAAACGGCTGGTGCCGTGAACCCGAGCGGCAATCGACAACTTCCGCATGCCGAAAGCCATGTTGTTCAGAGTTTCCCTGGAGATTCCTGTTCATCATATTTTTAGAAACCTGCTCGCGGATAGCGCATCCCTCAATAGAAAGGCCGATCCTGTGCCGCACCTCTTACGTAGTATAACGCCTGAAATCCTTGGCGAAATCCGGCAACGGTTTTCCCATATTGACCACTGCCCGCAACAAGGCCCGCGAATATTTTTTGAAAATGCCGGTGGCGCGCTCACGCTTCGGTCGGTTGTGGAGGTATCAAACAAACACGCCGCCATCCCCGACAATCAGGGGCGCGACAATCCCGGATCAAAAGAACTGTCGCGCATTATTGCCAAGGCCAAGGACGATATGCGGTGGTTTATGAACGCACCAGACGGGCAGTTTTTTGTGGGCGAAAGTGGCACTGAACTTTTATTTCGCTTGATCAGCGCTGCCTGTCTTGGTGTGTCGCACGGCAGCATCGTAATAGGCAGCACTCTTGAACATCCCGCCACGCGAAGTGCCTGTGATCGGTGGGCAAAGATTGCGCGACACACCTATATTGTGGCCCCCCATGACGATGTCACGGGCGCGATTGGTGCCGCTGCATATGGTGATGTTGTGACATCTGACACCCGCGTTGCCACGATCGTGCATACATCCCCCGTCACCGGAATGGGTGTGGACGTCGCTGCGATTGCAGCCGAAATTCGCAAGGTATCTCCGGCTTGCTTTATCATCGTGGACGGGATTCAACATGCCGCCCACGGTCAAATTGACCTCGCGAGTTATGACGTCGACGCCTATGTGGTGTCACCCTACAAGGTATTTTCGCGCCACGGTTACGGGTTGGCGTGGATTTCGGACCGTTTTTCCGAATTGCCTCATGATAGCTTGCTTGGCGGGCCGTCAGACAACTGGGAAATGGGCACGCGTGACACGGGTGCCTATGCCACACTGTCTGCTGTTGCCGATTATTTTGAATGGCTTGGCGGAGAGGTCAGTGATGCCACCGACAAGCGCGCCAAATTCGTAGCGGCAGGCAAGGCCATTCATGCACAGGAACGCGCGCTCACCGATGCGATGATATTTGGAACCGGCAATTTGCAAGGGCTGGCCGATATGGAAAATGTGCATATTGTGGGCGGCGCGGTAAATCCGGCGCGCGAGGGACTTGTTTCACTTTATGTTGACGGGGTCCCCTCGATTGACGTGGTGGCCCGGCTGAACGCGCAAGGCATCCGCACCCATCTGCGCAAAGACGACCATTATTCCGGCAATATTCTCACCCCTCTCGGATTAAAGAGCTGCGTGCGGGTTTCGATGTGCCACTATAATTCCACCCACGAAGTTGCCCAGTTTCTCGCGGTGATGAAATCAATCGCACAGGGTTTTTAAGGCGTTCCAATCAAAGACGTTGAACAGAACCCTATCCAGAGTTAGCATTTCAATTTGGTGTAAAGTCATCGGGGGTGCCGGCGATTTCAAAAGAAACAATTTGTTTTACACTTAAAACAATGCTCTATTAATAAAAAATGACCCGGAAACCGGGCCTGAACACGACAGAAAAGACAACAAGGGAGATACTAAAGATGAAAAGACTACTAGGTGCAGCACTTGCTGCAACAATGTTGACGGCGGGTGCCGTTCAAAGTGCCGAAGTGAAGATTGGCTTTGTGACCACGCTCACCACCGGCGGCGCGGTGATCGGTATTGATCAACAAAACGCTGTGAACCTTGCCATCGAACATATGGGCGGCAAAATGGGTGATCTTGATATCAACCTGATTTTTGGCGATGACGGGTTTAAGCCGGAAACCGGCAAACAGGTCACTGATAAATTGGTGAAACAGGACGATGTTGATTTCGTCGCCGGTTATATCTGGTCGCACGTATTGCTTGCCTCGCGCAAATCGGTTCTGGATGCGGGTAAATTCCTGATTTCTGCAAATGCCGGTCCCGGTCCGGTTGCGGGCAAACACTGTAATGAAAATTTCTTTTCCGCGTCATGGCAGAATGACCAGACACCGATGGCGATGGGTGAGGTTCTCAATCAGAATGGCGTGAAATCCATCTATATTATCGCGCCAAATTATGCGGCGGGCAAAGGCATGGTTGCCGGTGTTAAACGCACCTTCAAAGGCGAGGTTCTGGGCACCGACATGACCGCATGGCCTACCCAGCTTGATTTCTCGGCCGAGCTTGCCAAAGCCAAGGCATCCGGTGCCGAGGCGTTGTTTATCTTCTATCCAGGCAAGGCCGGTGGCGCATTTATGAAGCAATATCAACAGGCTGGCCTCAAAGAGACCCTGCCGCTTTATACTGTGTTCACGGTTGATGCGCTGTCGTTGCCAAAATTTCAGGCGGCAAATTTCACCGATGTTTTGGGGTCGCAATTCACCCAGCAATGGGATCCGACCCTCGACAACGACCAAAACGCGCGTTTTGTGGCCGATTTCCGCGCCAAACACGGCACTTACCCGTCGTTCTATGCAGCCCAAGCCTACGATTCGATGTTCCTGATCAAATCGGCAGTTGAGGCGGTCAATGGCGATCTGTCCGATATGGATGGCATGCGCGCCGCAATGAAGGCCGCGACCTATCCATCGGTGCGCGGTGAATACACCTATGGCAACAACCACATGCCGATCCAGAATTTCTATCTGCGCGAAGTTGTGGTTGGCGATGATGGCAACTGGACCACAAAAGTTGTGAAGACAGTTTATGAAGGTCATCAGGACACTTACGCAGCCCAATGCGGCCTGTAAGTTTCAACCTGATCTGACAATCGGTGGCCGGTTTTGCAATCGGCCACCCATCTGACGCTTACAGGACATTTTATCGTGGATTATACGCTTCTGTTCATCCAGACGCTTAACGGGGTGCAGCTTGGCCTGTTGTTGTTTCTGGTCGCCTCAGGCCTGACACTGGTGTTTGGGATTCTGGATTTCGTCAATCTGGCGCATGGATCCATCTATATGTTTGGCGCGTTTATCTGTGCCTCGCTGACCTATTACCTCGGCAATTTTTTGTGGGCGGTTCTGGTGGCGCTGCCGCTGACCGGCCTCGTCGGTTATTTTCTCGAACGGATTGTTGCGCGTCACCTTTATGACAAGGATCACCTCGATCAGGTGCTGGCCACCTTTGGTTTGATCCTTGTGCTTGATACCTCTGCCCATCTTATCTGGGGACCAGAGGGCATATCGGTGCCGCTCCCTGCTTGGCTTGACGGGCAGGTGGAAATATTTGCCGGTGCGGTTATCCCGACCTTCCGGTTGCTGATCATCGGCACCGGATTGGTGGTGGCGGGTGGTCTCTATTGGTTGGTCAATTTCACCCGATTGGGTATGTTGATCCGTGCGGGGGCGTCGAACCGCACCATGGTTTCGGCGCTTGGCATCGACATCTCGACATTATTCGCCCTCGTATTTGCCCTTGGTGCAATGCTCGCCGGTTTGGCGGGTATGTTGATTTCACCGATCACCGAGGCATCAATCGGCATGGGCGGGCAGATTATTATCACCGCGTTTGTGGTCATTATCATCGGCGGCATCGGGTCGATGAAGGGCGCATTTGTCGCTGCCATTCTCATTGGATTGATCGACACATTGGGCCGTTCATTTCTCGATGATATTTTTCAATTGTTCATGTCCGAGGCCGCCGCCGAAACATCGGCCCCCGCCGTGTCGGCGATGATGATCTATATCCTGATGGCTATTGTTCTGGCGTTCAAACCGCTTGGCCTGTTTCCCCCGAAGGTGCGCTGATGAAGACCCTCTCTAAAACCGGCTGGCTCACCTTTGCGGTCATGCTTGCCCTCGCCATTTTGCCGCCGGTGTTTTTCCTGACCGGCAATGCGTTTTACCTCGATCTGGCGACACGGTTGGTCATTCTCGGCATCGCGGCGGTGGGTCTTAATCTGATCCTTGGCTATGGCGGGTTGGTGTCCTTTGGCCACGCGGCCTTTATCGGCCTTGGCGCCTATGCGGTTGGCATCCCGTCCTATCACGCGACTTGGGGCGGCTTTGATATGGTGGCGTCTTATAACGGGCTGTTTCATATCGCGCTTGCGGTGGGCATTTCGGCGCTGTTTGCCCTTGTCACCGGGGCGATATCCTTGCGCACCAAAGGCGTCTATTTCATCATGATCACCATGGCGTTCGGGCAAATGGCGTTCTTTCTGTTCCAGTCGCTGAATGTGTATAACGGCGATGATGGTTTGACGATTGATGTGCGATCCGAATTGCCATTCATCAATCTGGACAAGCCGCTGCACCTTTATCTGCTAAGTTATGTTTCGCTGGTGGTTGCCATGATTGTCGTCAAAACCATCGTCAATTCGCGCTTTGGCATGGTGATCAAAGGCGCCAAGGGCAATAACGAACGCATGATCACCCTCGGGTATAACACCTATATTTACCGTCTCACTGCCTATGTTATTTCCGGCGCTATGTGCGGTTATGCCGGTTTTTTACTGGGTAACTTCACCACCTTCATATCGCCGGATATGATGCATTGGACGCGGTCGGGCGAACTTATGTTCATGATAATTCTGGGCGGCGTTTCCACGGTTCTCGGGCCGGTTCTTGGGTCATCCACATTTATTCTATTGGAAGAAGTGCTGTCGTCACTGACCATCTATTGGCATCTGCCGTTCGGGTTGATGTTGATTATTCTGGTGCTGTTTATCCGTGGCGGATTGATGGGCCTGCTGATACGGAAAGGGCGTTGATATGACTGCGATGATTGAAATCCGCAACCTCAACAAATCCTTTGGCGGGGTTACCGCCACCGACAACGTCAACCTGACCGTCACCAAAGGCGAATTGCACGCCATTATCGGCCCCAATGGTGCGGGGAAATCGACCTTGATTGCGCAACTCTCGGGAAGCCTTAGACCCGACAGCGGCACGGTGATTTTCAAGGGCCGCGACATCACCACCAAACCCGCCTATACCCGCGCCCGCCTTGGCATGACCCGCTCGTTTCAAATCACCTCACTGGTGATGGAGATGAGCGTGCTAGATAACGTCGCCCTTGCGGTGCAGGCGCGCCAAGGCCATTCTTTCCGGTTTTTGAAACCGGCGCGCAATGTCTCCTCGATCCGGGAAGACGCCATGAAAATGGTGCGCAAACTGGGCCTGCGCAAACGCGCCGATGATCCTATCAGCGCACTGTCCCACGGTGAACATCGGCAAATGGAAATCGCTATCGCCCTTGCGTCAGGGGCGGAAATGATGCTGCTGGATGAACCGATGGCGGGCCTTGGCCCCGAAGAAAGCAAGCTGTTGATAGATTTTCTGCTCGACCTTAAGGGGGAAAAAACCATTCTGTTGATTGAACATGATATGGATGCTGTTTTTGCCCTCGCCGACCGGATTTCCGTCCTGGTTTATGGAAAAATCATCGCCACCGGCACACCGGACGAAATCCGCAACAACGCGGACGTGCGCCACGCCTATCTGGGGGAAGAATAGATGTTGAAAATCTCTGGTCTCACCACCCATTATGGATCGTCGCAGGCGCTGTTTGGCATTGATCTTGAAATCGGCACCGGCGAAGTAGCCACCCTGTTGGGGCGCAATGGTATGGGCAAAAGCACCACCATCAATTCGATCATGGGCATTGTCACCGCCTCGGGTGGGTCGATCACCTTTGACGGGCAGGAACTTGTCGGGCACGCCTCGTTCAAAACCGCCAATCTCGGGCTTGGGCTTGTCCCCGAGGGCCGCCAGATATTTCCGAATCTCACCATGTTGGAAAACCTGATTGCCACCGCCAGCAATCACCTTGGCGTGCCCGATCCGTGGACCACCGACCGCGTGTTTGATCTATTTCCCGAATTGGCAACCCGCAAATCGTCGATGGGCAATCTGCTTTCCGGGGGGGAACAACAAATGTTGGCGATTGGCCGCGCATTGATGACCAATCCGAAACTGTTGATCCTTGACGAAGCCACCGAGGGCCTCGCCCCGTTGGTGCGCCAAAAGATCTGGGATGCGCTTAATCTCGTTGCGCGCGAAAACATGGCGATTCTGGTGGTTGATAAGAACCTCAAGGATCTGCTGAAAATTGCGAATAGGAACTACATCATCCAGCGCGGTAAAATCGTCTGGAACGGCACCTCGGATGCCTTGCGACAAGATCGGGATGCCTTGCATAATTATTTAGGGGTTTAACGCTAAACACTCGCCAATATGCGTCGTCGTGTTTAACGTGCTGTTATCAAACTATCAGGAGTGTTTTATGTCTCACGCAAATGAAAATGCGGCGTTGTATTTTGTCGACCGGCACGCATCGTCGGATTATACGGACAAGCCCGCATTTGTCGAAGTGGACGGGGCGCAAAGACATTTAACCTATGGGGCGCTGGCCCAATCTTCGGGGTGCGTCGCCACCGCGCTTGCGCAAAATGGTATCCATCGCGAAGAACGCGCCTTATTGTTGCTGTTGGACAAGATCGAATTCCCCCAGGTTTTCTGGGGTTGCCTCAAGGCGGGCGTGGTTGCGGTGCCGGTGAACACCCTGCTTGCCACCGATGTATATGATTCCATTTTGCGCGACAGTCGCGCGCCCTGCCTGTTTGTTTCTGCGGCCCTGCTGCCTGTCGTTGCGCCCCTGTTAAAAGACGCGCCTTTCCTGCGCAAAGTCGTGGTGGTTGGTGATGAGGCGCCCGATTCCGCGCCCGACAACACGATCTTGTTCGCCGATTTCATAGCTGACTATGCCCCATCCGACGCGATTCATGTGTCACCTGACGAAGTCGGGTTTTGGCTTTATTCTTCTGGGTCAACCGGCGCCCCAAAGGGCGTGTGTCACGTCCATAGTAGCCTAAAGGCCACCTGCGATACCTATGGCGCGCAAGTCCTGCAAATCCGCCCTGACGATGTGGTATATTCCGTCGCCAAGATGTTTTTCGCCTATGGGCTTGGCAACGCGATGAGTTTCCCTTTGTCTGTCGGGGCGACCACATTGTTGTTTTCGGGCAGGCCAACCCCGGCGGGCGTTGTTGCCATCCTCGAACAAAATGACCCCACCGTATTTTGCGGCGTGCCAACGTTATATGCCGCCACCATTGCCCATCTCGAGGCCACCGGTGACATGCCAATGACCCGCCTGCGCCTGTCGATTTCCGCCGGTGAGGCGCTGCCTGAATATGTCGGCACCTATTGGAAACACCTGATGGGCGTTGATATTCTGGATGGCGTCGGCTCGACCGAAATGCTGCATATTTTCCTCTCCAATCGGCCGGACGACGTGATCTATGGCACATCCGGCACGCCGGTTCCCGGGTATCAGGCCCGCCTTATTGACGACGCTGGTCAGGAAGTTGCCATTGGCGACGTTGGCGAACTTGCGGTGCGCGGCGACAGCTCTGCCAACGGATATTGGAACCAGCGCGCCAAAAGTCGCGCCACATTCGAAGGGGAATGGACCCGCACCGGCGACAAATACGAACGCACCGAAAGCGGGCGCTACATTTATTGTGGGCGCACCGACGACATGTTCAAGGTTTCTGGCATCTGGGTTTCCCCTTTCGAAGTTGAACAGGCCCTATCTGCACACCCCGACATTCTCGAAGCCGCCGTTGTTGCGGCTCGCGATGATATGGGTCTTGAAAAACCTAAGGCATTTGTCGTCCTGAAATCCGATATTGCCTCAGAAGATTTTGCCGAGGAACTCAAACACCACGTCAAAGAGAAAATCGGCAAGTGGAAATATCCTCGCTGGATCGAATTTGTGGCGGACCTGCCTAAAACCGCCACCGGCAAAATACAGCGTTTCAAACTGCGCAACGATTAGCATTTGTTGCCTCGGCGTTTGGGTTGCGGAGCCATCACCCACATATGCATTATAATGCCAGCAGAGCGCAACTATCGCATTTATGTGGCGCTTTCGCTTTGACCGTTGCATAATAATGCACCCTTCTTTAGGGTGACGATACGCCGACTCGCGTAGAGAACCACCCGAAAGATGAGGACCTGCACATGACCAAAATGATTGATTTTCAAACAGACCCGTCAAAATACCGCCACTGGCGGGTAGAATTTGACGGAGAAATTGCAAATCTTTTCATGGATGTGGATGAAAAGGGCGGCTTGTTCGAGGGCTATGACCTAAAGCTGAATTCCTATGATCTCGGCGTTGATATCGAGCTTGCCGATGTGGTGCAGCGTTTGCGCTTCGAACACCCCGAAGTCAAAACCGTCGTGATGCAATCGGGCAATGACAAAGTATTCTGCGCCGGTGCCAATATTCGCATGTTGGGCGGCGCCGCCCACGCCCACAAAGTGAATTTCTGCAAATTCACCAACGAAACCCGCAATACATTCGAGGCCGCCGCCCAGGATTCCGGCCAAAATTATATTTGCGCCGTGCAAGGATCCTGTGCCGGGGGCGGTTACGAACTCGCGTTGGCGTGTAATTATATCATGCTCACCAACGACAGCTCGTCCTCTGTCGCTTTGCCCGAGGTGCCATTGCTCGCGGTTCTGCCGGGCACTGGCGGCCTTACGCGCATCACCGACAAACGCAAAATGCGCCGTGATCTCGCCGATGTGTTTTGCGCCATCGAGGAAGGCGTCAAAGGCAAGCGCGCGGTGGATTGGAATCTCGTTGACGAATTGGTGCCAAATGCCAAATTCACCGAGACCGTGCGCCAGCGCGCCCATGAATTTGCCGCAAAATCCAACCGCCCCTCGGACGCAGAGGGCGTCACGCTTGCGCCGCTTGATCGCGTATTTTCCGAAGATGGATCGGTCACCTATTCCACCGTCGAGGTCACGATTGATCGCACTGCGCGCCGCGCCACCATCACCCTTACCGGACCAAAAGATCCCGCACCTGCCACCATGGATGCCTTTCACGCTCAGGGTGCCGACGCCTATCTTTTGCGCATGGCCCGCGAACTTGACGACGCAATTCTGCACCTGCGTCTCAACGAGATGGAAATCGGTCTGATCGTGTTCAAATCCCAAGGGGATCCGGCGATTATGATGGCGCACGAGGCGCTGTTACTCGCCAACAAGGATCACTGGCTTGCCAACGAGGTGCTGCTGTATTGGAAACGCGTGCTCAAACGTGTTGACCTGACATCTCGCTCTTTAATCGCCTTGGTCGAACATGGTTCGTGTTTTGCCGGTGTTCTTGCCGAATTGCTGTTCGCTGTGGACCGTTCCTATATGATGCTGGACGAATTCGAGGGCGACAACCGTCCAATTGCAACGATCACGTTATCTGCGTCGAATTTTGGCCAATATCCGATGTCAAACGACCTTACGCGCCTGCAAACCCGGTTTCTCGGCACGCCGGAAATCATCGACACCTTACAAGGAAAAACCGGCCTGCCGCTCGAAGCCGCGGAGGCGGATGAATTGGGCCTTGTTACCTATACATACGACGATGTCGATTGGGATGACGAGCTGCGAATTTTCATGGAAGAACGCGCGAGCTTTTCCCCCGATGCCCTCACCGCGATGGAAGCGAACCTGCGCTTTGCCGGGCCGGAAACCATGGAAACCCGCATTTTTGGCCGACTAACCGCTTGGCAAAATTGGGTTTTTCAGCGCCCCAACGCAGTTGGCAAAGACGGCGCATTGCAAAGTTATGGCACCGGCGTGCGCGGCAAATACAATATGGAACGCGTCTAGGGCGCGGCAGAATAAAATCACAAAAGACAAACGAGGAGAACAAAGTGGCCGATCTGATCAATGTGAGTTACGACACCCAAATCCCCAACAACGTGGGCCTTTCATCGGACAAAAGGGTTCTTAAAGCGTTGGAAAAATGGCATCCGGGCTATATTGATTGGTGGAACGATCTGATCCCCGAGCAATTCCAATTAAGCGATATTTATTTGCGCACAGCGGTAAGCGTTGATCCCAAAGGATGGGCCAAATTCGACTACGTTAAAATGCCCGATTATCGTTGGGGTATCTTGCTTGCGCCGCAAGTAGAAGACCGTAAAATTCCGTTCGGAGAACACAAAGGCGAACCCGCATGGCAAGAGGTGCCGGGTGAATACCGCGCCCTTTTACGCCGTCTGATTGTAATTCAGGCGGACACAGAACCGGCCTCTGTGGAACAGCAAAAATTCCTCGGGAAAACCGCGCCGTCCATGTATGACATGCGCAATCTTTTTCAGGTAAACGTAGAAGAAGGCCGTCATCTCTGGGCGATGGTTTATCTGCTGCAGAAATATTTTGGCGCCGATGGGCGCGAAGAAGCGCATGAACTTTTGCGCCGCTCATCAGGGTCCGAAGATGCGCCACGCATGCTCGGCGCGTTTAACGAGGCGACGCCCGATTGGTTGTCGTTTTTCATGTTCACCTATTTCACCGATCGTGATGGCAAAATGCAGCTCGAAGCATTGGCCCAATCGGGGTTTGACCCGCTTAGCCGCACCTGCCGTTTCATGTTGACCGAAGAAGCACACCATATGTTTGTGGGGGAAACCGGCGTCGGGCGCACCATTCAACGCACCTGCGAAGCGATGAACGAAGCCGGGATTACCAACCCTTACGACATCGACAAAATTCGTGCTTTGGGGGTCATTGATTTGCCGACCATCCAGAAAAAGATGAACCTGCATTATACGCTGTCTCTTGATCTGTTCGGGCAGGAAATTTCGACCAATGCGGCCAATGCGTTCAACAACGGTATCAAGGGGCGGTATATGGAAAACCGTCTTGAGGATGATCATCAACTGCAAAACGATACCTATCCGGTGCACTCGGTCGTCGGCGACAAAATCGTTTCGGAAGATGTGCCAGCCCTCACCGCCATCAACATGCGCCTGCGCGATGATTATGTGCGCGATGCCGCAGGGGGCGTTGGACGTTGGAACAAAATCATCAAGAAAAACGGTATTGATTTCGCTTTGATCATTCCACACGAAGGTTTTCACCGTCAAATCGGGGTGTTCTCGAAGGTGTCGATATCCCCCGAAGGCAACATAATTAGCCAAGCCGAATGGGACGCCAATGTTGGCAATTGGTTGCCCAACAAAGCCGACGGAGATTTCATCGCATCCCTCATGGTGCCCTGTTTTGAAAAAGGCGAATATGCCGGATGGATCGCGCCACCCAAAGTGGGCATTGACAATAAACCCGGCGATTTCGAATATGTGAAACTCTACGAGGCCTAGGCCAATACACTTTCAGGTGCCTTCCATTATGGCGGGCACCTGTTGTTTTCAGAACTGGACCAAAAATGAGCGCGCCCTTCAAACAGCATCTGATCGACCCCGAAATATGCATCCGCTGCTATGCCTGCGAGGCCGCCTGCCCGATAGAAGCGATTGAACACGGCGACGATAATGTAGTGGTCAATGCCGACAAATGCGACCACGAAGGAAGTTGTGTCGCGGTCTGCCCAACCGGCGCGATTGACGAATGGCGTGTGGTCAACACCGCCTATTCGCTAGACCAACAACACGCTTGGGAAGACCTGCCCGAACAAGGGGACATAACCGCCGACGTGCCGGTAATCCAAGACGAAAACGCGACCCAAGACGACCCGATTGCCGCGCTTTTGGCCGAGGCCCACAAAGGTGCCGGTGGCAAAGCGAGCGCACCGGCGACAGCGTCAAAACCGCAGGTAAACCTGTTCAACCTTGGCACCCCCGCCAAGGCAATCGTGCAAGGCAGTTACCGCCTGACCGGTGCCGATAGCGACGCCGATGTGCGCCATATCATTCTTGATCTCGGCACCCAGAATTTTCCATTTCTCGAGGGCCAGAGCATCGGCATAATCCCCCCCGGTGTTGACAACGAGGGCCGCGCCTTTGCTCCGCGCCTCTATTCAATTTCCTCGCCTCGCGATGGTGAACGCGCCGGTTTTAACAACCTGTCCCTCACCGTCAAACGCCACGAAGACGGTGTTTGTTCGAACTTCCTATGCGATCTTGAAAAGGGCGACACCCTGCGGTTGACCGGCCCGTTTGGCACCACTTTTCTTTTGCCCAATGACCAAAATGCCAAATTGTTGATGATCTGCACCGGCACCGGCAGCGCGCCGTTTCGCGGGTTCACCATGCGCCGGCAACGTGAAAATCCGTTTACCAACGATGGGTTAATCCTTAATTTTGGCGCCCGTCGCCCCGAGGATTTGCCCTACTTCGGTCCCCTCAACAAAATCCCCGAAAGTTTCATGAAAAAGTGGTTTGCCTTTAGCCGGATTGACGACCACTCCAAACAATATGTGCAGGATAAATTGCGCGTCGAAAAAGACATGGTGGCCGAGTGGCTGCGCGATGATGCCACCCATATCTATGTCTGTGGTTTGCAGGCAATGGAACATGGCGTTGACGAGGCATTGGCAGACATCGCGCGTGGGGCCGGACTTGATTGGGATGTTCTCAAGGTCAAAATGCGCGAAAATGGGCGCTATCATGTTGAGACGTATTAAAGCGGGGCCACCATGGAAGAAGTCACAAATTTTCGCGGTGAAGTAAGCCCAAATCCGCTCCATTCTCCGGTTGATGACCAAGTCACTGCATTGATCGCACATGTCGGCGAACGGGTGCGCAAGGCGCGTCAGGTCAAAGGTATCCCGCGCCGTGTTTTATCCGAAATGTCCGGGGTCTCGCCGCGCTATCTGGCACAGCTTGAGGCCGGTGTTTGCAACATCTCCATCGGGTTATTGCTTCGGGTCGCCATCGCCCTTGATCACCCGATTGAACAGCTTCTTGGTGAAGAAGATCCGTGGACATCCGATTCCCTACGGGTTGCCGATCTATATCGCATAGCAAACGCCGATGTGCGGCGCAAAGCGCTTGAAATACTGAACCCTGAACCCGAAAATGCCAAAGCTGACCGGATATGTCTGATCGGCTTGCGCGGGGCGGGAAAATCAACGCTTGGCGCGCGCATGGGTGCCGAACTCGGGGTGCCTTTTGTCGAGTTGAACCGCGAAATCGAAGAACAAAGTGGCATGAATATTTCCGAAATTATGGAACTTTACGGCGCTGACGGGTATCGCCGGTTGGAAAATCAAGCGCTAAACCGCATTATCTCTACCTATGACAACATCGTTTTGGCGGTCGCTGGCGGGGTGGTCGGCAACCCCGAAACCTACAATACTCTCCTTGAAAAATTCCATTCCATCTGGATCAAGGCCACGCCGCAAGACCATATGGAGCGCGTGCAGGGGCAGGGCGATTTGCGCCCCACCGCGGGTAATCCCGAGGCCATGGAGCATCTGAAATCCCTTCTGACGAGCCGCTCTCCGCTTTATGCGCGCGCCGATGTGGTTCTGGAAACCACCGGAAAACCGGTCGAGGTATCCACCAGAGAACTGTCCGCATTGGTGCGCTCAAACGGCTTTCTTGCGTAAGGCATTTGGTCCAATGACAGATCACGACTTGGGCAGAAAAATATTGGCGCCCTACTATGACGCCGCTGAAAACCTGCTGTTGGATGGCGCAATCCCGTGGGATGTGGATGCCGCTATGGTCGCGTTTGGATTTTCAATCGGCCCGTTTGCGGCGCAGGATTTGACCGGCCTTGATTGCGCATTTCAAGAGCGAAAGCTGCGGCCACCCACCCCACGTGGATTTCCCATATCCGAACGCATGATCGAGATGGGCCGCCTTGGTAAAAAGGCCGGTGTCGGCTGGTATCGCTATCCCGGCGGCGGTGGTGCGGTCGAAGATCCCTTGCTTGAAGATCTGATCAGCGAAGAATCCTATTTTGCCAAAATTACCGCCAACCGTTTACCAACGACGAAATACGCGCGCACCTTTTCATCACGATCATAGACCAAACCACGATCCTGCTAAAGCAAGACACAAGGATTGGCATGCCCGACGTTGATCGGATCATGGTTGAAAATATTGGTTTTCCAATCAGTCAAAGCGGCCTGCTGCGCGACGCAGGTGCCGATGGTTTCAGAAACCTTCTGGAGCCCCTCAACACCACGCGCGATAACAACCGGGATTAATCGGCCTCGAACAGAGGGTCATTTTCGCGCAATATCGGCTTGCCGTGTGGCGTTGCATGGGCGGCGCGTTTCCACGACTGGGTCAGCGCCGTCAATATCGCGTCGGTGAGCAAACCCTTGCGATCCAGTAGCGTCACCAATGCCGCCGACCAGCGATGATAGTAATCGCTCGCATCCATTGCCGCCGCATCATCGGTAATCACCGGCGAAAACACTTCGGCCCATTCAGACCACGAAAAAACCCCGCGTTCATTCAACCCCACCGTCAACGCGAAAATCCGCGCCTGCCATGGTTCGCTAAATGGTCCGGCCTCAAGATCGGCGTAAGCGGAACGCACGCCCCGTCCAGGTTTCAGGTTGACCTTTGATTGAAAGCCCATGGCATTAGCTCGTCAATGCAATCTACAGGGTGGCCTGATGCAATAGCTTCAAGGGTGACCTTGAGATAGGCAAACGGTTCGA
>JAUZRV010000232.1 GCA_030950105.1 Rhodobacterales bacterium
GCACCACGTGAAAGCCATAGCGACTTTCAACCGGCTCTGGTGCCATTTCGCCTGCGGCAAGCGCATCCAGTGCCGCCTCGAATTCCGGCACGGTATCACCGCTGCTTATCTGGCCCAATTGACCACCGGCATCGCGCGATGGACAATCAGAAAGTTCCGCCGCTAGAGTGGTGAAATCACGCGGGGCAGAGGCCAGAGTTTGCAAGGCTGCAACCGCCTTGGCACGGGCATCGGCGCGTGCGGGCATATCCTCTGGATCGGCCGCAAACAGGATATGCGCCGGTTCATAGAGGGACGGCGCGCGGAATTGTTCGGGATTGCTCTCGTAGATTGCCTTGATTCTGGCATCGTCGGGCGCATCCGGCACCACGCCGAGTTCCATCACTTCGCGCATCATCGATTCCTCGTCGGTTTCGAATTTACCAGCCTCGATTTCACGGGGATTGGGTTGCAGGTCACGTTTGCGCGCCTCCTGCAACAACAAGGCCCGTATCACCAACGCCCGCGCACCTGCGCGCCACGCCAAACCGGGTTTGCCTTTGGGCGCGTGATGGTTTTGTGCCTCTGCCGCGATATCCGCGGCAGAGATGTCTTCCCCGTTGACCGAAACATCGGGCATCAGGGGTTTATGTTTTGGTTTAACTTGTGGTTCGCTCACAATTTCAACTCCTTATTTCGCAGAACCGGACCGGCGCGAACGCACGATCTGATATCCGGGGCGCAGAACATAACGCACTGGAACCGACAACATGTGAACCAATCGTGTGAACGGGAACACAAGGAAAATGGTCAGGCCCAGAAACAGGTGCAGCTTGAAGATAATCGACACATCTTCGATATAGCTTGCCGCTTGTCCGTCAAAGGTAAAGATACCCTGCGCCCATGACATGAATTTGACCATTTCAGTGCCATCAAGGTGACCCATAGATACGGGTATTGTCGACAACCCAAGCACCAGTTGCGCCAACAACAGCATCAAAATGCCGGTATCGGCAAAGGTCGTCGTGGCCCGAATACGCGCATCCCCCATACGGCGTTGCAAAAGCATAATACCGCCGACAAGCGCCATAACACCGGCAATACCACCGGCAACCATCGCCAGAATTTGCTTGGCCTCATGGGTAATGCCCAGCGCGTCAAACACGGCAATCGGGGTCAACAACCCGACCAGATGGCCGCCAAAAATGATCAACACGCCAATGTGGAACAACACCGACCCCATGATCAACTGCTTGCGGCGCAAGAGTTGGCTCGAGGAGGATTTCCACGTAAACGGATCGCGTTCATAGCGCGCGATTGAACCCAGTATTGCCACCGTCAGCGCAATATAGGGGTAAATTCCAAACAGAAAGTCATGCATGTTCTTTCTCCTTATTCTGCGGCCTGAGAGGGCACATTGATTGGGGTATCCATCTGCGCGAGCATATCACGCACTTGCGGGCATCCGGCCTTTGGATCAGGGGCAAAAGTGACTTCGCTTTCTTCCCAAACCTCGTCCAGCGCCTCAAGGTCATCGGGATCGTCATCTTCGATCGCCAGCAATTCGGCCAGCGCTTCTTGATCGGCAGTCACCCCCGAAATATGGCGGAGGGCGGCAAATACCGCACTATAGGCACTTTCACGGCGGGTAAGCCTCGTTTCAAGTGCTTCTAGTATATGCGCGGCATCTGCCAGCACCTCCTGTGCCTCGCCAAGGGGACGCATGGCGAGGAACTCCAACAGAACCGGAAGATGATCAGGAAGTTCCGAGCTGGCAGGTTCAAACCCGGCAGCACGGTAGTTTTCCAACAGATCGACCATCGCCCCGCCCCGTTCACGGCTTTCGCCATGCACGTGTTCAAACAGGTTCAATGACAATGTGCGCGACCGATCAAACAACCCGACATAGGATTCTTGCAGATCGTAAAGATCACCATCGGATATTTCGCGCATCAACGCCGCCATTGCGTGCAGTGTGGCGGGGGGTAATAACGCCCCCTGCCCCAAATCCACATTGAGGGCGGTGATGATTTCATCCCCTGCGGCCTGTAAATCCGCCGATGGGTAGCTCAGCAATGCCGAGATCGCTTTGAGTGGCATCAACATGTTACACGCCCTCCTTTGGCATTGCGAAAGCTTTGCGTTTTGACCCGCCGAACATGGTGTTGGACGACATGCCGGTGGAACAGCCATTGCCATCGGTAAAGCCACAGCCAGAGCGGATATCCATCGCATCTTCGACGTTTTCGCGGTGGGTTGTCGGGATCACAAACCGGTCTTCGTAGTTGGCAATCGCCATGGTGTGATACATGTCCTCGATCAGATTTTTGGTCAGACCAACCCGTTCGGCAATGCCTTCATCAATGACACCGTCGACAGTTTTCGACCGCATATAGGCCCGCATTGCCAACATCCGCTCCAACGCGCTTACCACTGGTTTTTCGTCACCAGCCGTCAACATATTGGCCAGATACCGCACCGGAATACGCAAGGATTTTACATCCGGCATATCGCGGTCGATGCCAATGGCACCGGCTTCGGCGGCATTCTGGATCGGGCTGAGCGGTGGAATATACCAAACCATCGGCAGCGTGCGATATTCAGGATGCAGAGGAAACGCGATTTTCCAATCCATCGCCATCTTGTAAACCGGCGATTTCTTGGCGCTTTCCAACCATTCTTGCGGAACACCATCGGCAAGGGCCTGGGCCTGCACCTCTGGGTCGTTGGGATCAAGGAACATGTCGATCTGCGCCTGATAGAGGTCTTTTTCGTCCAACGTATTGGCCGCTTCTTCGATCTTGTCGGCATCATAGAGCATCACACCCAGATACCGGATGCGCCCGACGCAGGTTTCCGAGCAAACGGTTGGCAGGCCCGATTCAATGCGCGGATAACAGAATGTGCATTTCTCGGATTTGCCGCTTTCCCAGTTGTAGTAAACCTTTTTGTAAGGGCAGCCCGACACACACATGCGCCAACCGCGACATTTTTCTTGGTCAATCAGAACAACGCCGTCTTCTTCGCGCTTGTAGATCGCGCCCGATGGGCAGGACGCGGCGCAGGTCGGATTAAGACAATGTTCACAAAGACGCGGCAAATACATCATGAATGTATTTTCATATTCGCCGTAAATCTCTTTCTGGATGCCCTCGAAATTGTAATCTTTCGACCGTTTCGAAAATTCCCCGCCAAGGATTTCTTCCCAGTTCGGGCCACCTTCGATTTTCTCGATACGTTCGCCGGTGATCTTGGAATACGGGCGTGCGGTCGGGAAGGCCGGCATATCGGGCGCCGATTTCAGATGGTCATGGTCAAAATCGAACGGTTCATAATAGTCGTCGATTTCCGGCAGATCGGGATTGCCGAAAATATTGGCAAGGATGCGCCATTTCGATCCCTGTTTCGGCTGGAGCTTGCCACGTTTGGTGCGCTCCCAGCCGCCGTTCCATTTGGCCTGATTTTCCCAGTCTTTAGGATAGCCGATACCGGGTTTGGTTTCGACATTGTTGAACCAGGCGTATTCAACGCCTTCGCGGCTGGTCCAGACGTTTTTACACGTCACCGAACATGTGTGGCACCCGATACATTTATCAAGGTTCAACACCATGCCTATTTGTGCACGAATCTTCATTCTGCTGCCTCCGAACTTGTAAGTGGCGTATCGAGCCAGTCGATTTTCTTCATTTTACGAACGATCACGAATTCATCGCGGTTGGACCCGACCGTGCCGTAGTAGTTGAAGCCATAGGATTGTTGGGCATAGCCGCCAATCATATGGGTCGGTTTGACCGTGGTGCGGGTGACCGAATTGTGGATCCCGCCGCGAATTCCGGTTTTTTCCGAACCGGGTGTGTTCACGATCTTTTCCTGGGCGTGGTACATATAGATGGTGCCGGTTTTCATGCGTTGGCTCACCACCGCGCGTGCGGTCAATGCGCCGTTGGCATTATACACTTCAACCCAGTCATTATCGACCAGACCCGCAGTTTTGGCGTCTTCCTCGGACAGCCAGACAACCGGCCCCCCGCGGTTCAACGTCAGCATATGAAGGTTATCCGAATAGGTCGAATGGATCCCCCATTTCTGGTGCGGGGTGATGAAGTTCAGCACAACATGCGGCTGGCCTTCTTCGGTGTTGAAATCACCCTCGATGGTTTTGAGATCAACCGGAGGACGGTAGGTGCAGAAACCTTCGCCAAACGCCAGCATCCACTGGTGATCCTGATAGAGCTGCTGCCGCCCGGTCAATGTGCGCCACGGGATCAATTCGTGCACGTTGGTGTAGCCGGCATTATACGACACATGTTCGCTTTCGATGCCCGACCATGTTGGCGACGAAATGATCTTGCGCGGTTGGGCGGCAATATCGCGGAAGCGGATTTTTTCATCCTCTTTCGGCAATGCAAGATGCGCATGTTCAAGACCTGTGGCTTTTTCCAACTCGTGCCATGCCTTGACGGCCACTTCACCGTTGGTTTCCGGCGCCAGCATCAGGATCATTTCACAAGCATCAATCGCGGTGTCGAGCTTGGGCATGCCCTGGCTTACGCCTTCTTCCAGAACCACCCCGTTAAGGTCGCGCAAATGCTGCACTTCGACCTCGGTGTTCCAGTTGATGCCCTTACCGCCATTGCCCAGTTTATCAAGGAGTGGGCCGACCGAAGTGAACTTCGCATAAATCTGCGAATAATCCCGTTCCACGGCGATATAGTTCGGCGCGGTTTTGCCCGGAATAAGGTCACATTCGCCTTTCTTCCAATCCTTGACTTGGTCTTGGGCCAATTCCATCGGCGTGTCATGCAACAACGGAAGTTGCACAATATCGGTTTCCACACCCAGTATTTCAGGGGCCACTTCGGAAACTTTCTTGGCGATGGATTTGAAGATTTCCCAATCCGATTTGGATTCATACGCCGGATCAACCGCCGCCTGAAGCGGGTGAATGAACGGGTGCATGTCGGACGTGTTCATGTCGTCCTTTTCATACCAGGACGCGGTTGGCAGAACGATGTCGGAATAAACCGCAGTGGTCGACATCCGGAAATCAATGGTCACCAAGAGGTCCAATTTGCCCTCGGGGGCCTTGTCATGCCATTTTGCCTCTTTCGGCATCCGGCCACCTTCTTCACCAAGATCCTTGCCCAGAACACCGTGATCGGTGCCAAGCAGATGCTTGATGAAATATTCATGGCCTTTGCCGGACGCGCCCAACAGGTTGGAACGCCAGACAAACAGATTCCGTGGCCAGTTTTCCGGTGCATCGGGGTCTTCGCACGACATTTCCATTTGACCGGATTTGAGCTGCTCTGCGACATATTCCGCCGCCGATTTGCCCGACGCTTTGACCGCTTTGCCAACCTCGAGAGGATTGGTTTTCAATTGCGGCGCAGACGGCAACCAGCCCATGCGCTCGGCACGGATGTTATAGTCAATCAAACTCGCGTCCCAATCCCCTTCCGGCGCGGTTGGTGACAGGATTTCATCAACACCCAGTTGTTCATAACGAAACTGGTCAGTGTGGGCATACCACGCCGATGTTGAATTCATGTGCCGAGGCGGGCGGTTCCAATCGAGCGCGAACGCCAGTGGTTGCCAACCGGTTTGTGGACGCAGTTTTTCCTGCCCCACATAATGCGACCAACCGCCGCCCGATTGCCCCACACACCCACACATCACCAACATGTTGATGATACCGCGATAGTTCATATCCATGTGATACCAGTGGTTCAAACCGGCCCCGAGAATGACCATCGACTTGCCTCTGGTTTTCTCGGCATTGGTGGCAAATTCACGCGCCACAACTTCGATTTTATCGGCCGGCACGCCGGTGATTTTCTCGGCCCATGCGGGGGTGTAAGGGATGTCTTTGCTGTAGTCATCCGCAACCCATTCACCGCCCAATCCGCGATCAAGACCATAGTTGGCGCAGAACAGATCGAACACGGTCGCAACCATGATTTCTTTCTTGCCGACTTTGATTTTCTTGACCGGAATGTTTTTGGTCAGAACATCGGGGTGCTCACATTTGACAAAATTTTCCGTGGCTTGGCCGCCAAAATACGGGAAATCAACGCCCAGAACTTCGTCGTGATCGCCGTCCTGAATGAACGACAACGCCAGATCAGTATCTTTGCCTTTGGCGCGTTCTTCAAGATTCCATTCGCCGCCTTCACCCCAGCGATAGCCCATGGTGCCGTTCGGCGACACAAGCGCCTTGGTCTTGGTATCCCAAGCAACGGTTTTCCATTCGGGGTTGTTTTTCTGGCCAAGTTTGCCTTGCAAATCATCGGCGCGCAGGAAGCGACCCGGAATGATTTTGCCGTCTTTTTCTTCCAAACGCACCAGCATCGGGAAATCCGAGTATTTGCGGGTATATTCTTCGAAATATTCGGTCTGGCGATCAAGGTGGAATTCGCGCAGGATCACGTGACCCATCGCCATCGACAATGCCGCATCGGTGCCCGCTTTTGGCGCCAACCAGATATCGCCGAATTTCGCAGCTTCCGAATAATCCGGGCTGATCACGGCGGATTTGGTGCCTTTATAACGGACCTCGGTATAGAAGTGCGCGTCGGGTGTGCGGGTTTGTGGAACGTTGGACCCCCAAAGCAGCAGATAACCGGCATTATACCAATCGGCCGATTCCGGCACGTCGGTTTGTTCGCCCCATGTCATCGGCGATGCAGGTGGCAGATCGCAATACCAGTCATAGAACGACATACATGTGCCGCCCAAAAGTGACAGATACCGTGAACCCGCCGCATAACTCACCATCGACATCGCCGGAATTGGCGAGAAACCGAACACGCGGTCGGGACCGTATGTTTTGGCGGTATAGGCATTGGCAGCCGCGATGATTTCAGTCGCTTCATCCCATGTGGCGCGCACGAAACCGCCTTTACCACGGGTTTTCACATAGGAGGCGCGCAGGATAGGATCTTCTTGCAAGGCTTTCCATGCCGCTGTTGCATTCATAGTGGCGCGCAATTTGCGCCAGCCACGCATCAATTTACCCCGGATCAGCGGGTTTTTCACCCGGTTCGCAGAATAAAGATACCAGCTATAGGACGCGCCACGTTGGCAACCACGCGGTTCGTGGTTGGGCATATCGGCGCGGGTGCGCGGGTAATCGGTTTGCTGGGTTTCCCAGGTTACGATGCCGGATTTAACGTAGATTTTCCACGAACATGATCCGGTGCAATTCACGCCATGGGTCGAACGGACAACTTTGTCGTGACGCCAGCGGTCGCGGTAAACGTCTTCCCAATCACGGTTCTCACGGGTGGTTTCCCCGTGGCCATTGGAAAACGTATCCAGTCGCTTGGACTGAAAGAAATTCAGACGATCGAGCAGATGGCTCATTTGGTTCTCTCCTGTTCTAGAGGGATGCCCGCCCTCGCACCATGCGGGGGCGGACAGATATCAATTTAAGGGTTTTTCACATAAGCGTTGGGGCGCAGATAGAACCACCAGTTGATCACGATACACACCGTATAGAAGGCTGCGAAACCATAGAGCGCATATTCCGGTGTCGCGGCCTTGATTTGCTCGCCGAACACTTTGGGAATGATGAACGCGCCATAAGCCGCAATCGCCGCTGTCCAACCCAGAACCGGACCAGCCTGTTCTTTGTCAAACACCACAGCAATGGTGCGGAAGGTCGATCCGTTACCGATGCCGGTCATGGCAAACAGGATCAGGAACAGGACCATGAAGGGGAAGAAATACTGTTCCGGTGTTGCTGAAACATAGGCTTGTTTCAGGAAGTAGGCCACACCAAGAGCCGAAGCAACCATCACGACCGAAATGATCGAGAGTGTCCGATCTTCTGTGTATGAGTAATTTGGTCCATGCTTCTGCAACAAAGGAGCATGACAACGATGACAATTTCCAAGGACTTATTAGACCAACTTCTTGACGGTGTGCAAAACGCTGACGACTTGCTTGGCG
>JAUZRV010000233.1 GCA_030950105.1 Rhodobacterales bacterium
TCACCAGCGCCGCTATCACCCTGCTCAAACGCATCGCAAAATCACCAACCAGGGCGATTGAACTCGTACAGGATAACCGCGCAAAGGCAGTCGAGATCATCGCGGCAGAACGATAATCCCACTTTCTCTGAATCACCCTGATCGTGCCGTCCGACAGGTGACAGGCCGGGGAGAAATAGTGTATCGTCGTTCATGGCGGGCTGGATTTTCTGCTGGAGGTGAATGATCTTGTTCAACACCAAAATCATACGACATTTCAACAGCTTGATCTACGCCCGCCAAACGATTTACGCCGCTTCATGAATAATTCGGGATAGAGAACATCGACGATCTGTTTAAAGCCGCCGAGCGGGATTTACTGGCGGATGTGGCGCGGGCAAAATCGCTTGGGTTGTTTGCCCCATGCTACCCGCCCGAACACGCAGCCTAAAGCGGTTTGCGTTTAATCTGGGGCACGGATTAATTGCAAAGCGCCCACAATATTAAGGGGGTATGGGCCTTTTCCATCTTCCCTGTTTCATGAAAAACGCAAAAATCTTTAAAGGAAAATGAAGATGACCAATGTATTAGACGAAAAAAACTGCGTGCCGTGTCAGGGGGGGATGGCGGCAATGGATGCCGCGATTGCGCGCGATATGGTGGATCAGTTGCAAGACGGCTGGGCGCTTGACGAGGCCGGAACCGCGTTGCGGCGGCGGATCGAATTCAAAGGGTTTGCCAAGGCGGTCTATCACGCCAATCTTGCGGCGTGGCTTGCCGATACGCAGGGGCATCACCCCGATATCCGGTTTGGCTGGGGCTATTTCGAGATTGAATTCACCACCCACGAAGCCGATGGTTTGACCGAAAATGATTTCATTTGTGCGGCCAAATTCGACACGATTCTTGCGACGGCCTGACCCATGACAAGCGGCTTTGCTTTCCGGGTGGGCTGTCGTAACAGGGCGCTATGACACAAAACCCAGAAAACCCGCCAAACATTTCGTTTGATCTTCAGGCCACCGATGGCAAAGCCCGCAGTGGTGTGATCCACACACCGCGTGGTGATATCCGCACGCCCGCCTTTATGCCGGTGGGCACCGCTGCCACCGTCAAGGCGATGATGCCCGAAAGCGTGGCCTCGACCGGCGCCGATATTCTTCTGGGCAACACCTATCATTTGATGTTGCGGCCAACAGCAGAACGTATTGCGCGCCTTGGCGGGTTGCATAAATTCATGAATTGGGCGCGTCCGATCCTGACCGATAGTGGCGGGTTTCAGGTGATGTCGCTGTCTGGCCTGCGCAAGATGAGCGAAAAAGGCGTGACTTTTAAATCGCATATCGACGGGTCGCGTCACGAGATCACACCGGAACGCAGCATGGAAATTCAGGCGCTTCTGGGCAGTGATATCGTGATGTGTTTTGACGAATGTACCCCGCACCCTGCGCCCGAGGACGTGGCCCTTGAAAGCATGCGCATGTCGATGCGGTGGGCACAGCGGTCACGCGATGCGTTTGGCGATCGCCCCGGCCACGCGTTGTTCGGGATTCAACAAGGCAGCGTATTTCGCGAACAACGCCAAGAAAGCGCCGAAGCCTTGAAAAACATCGGTTTTGATGGCTATGCGGTTGGCGGCCTGGCCGTGGGCGAGGGGCAGGAGGTGATGTTCGAGGTGCTCGATTATGCGCCCGATATGTTGCCCGATGACAAGCCGCGTTATCTTATGGGCGTCGGCAAACCCGATGATATTGTTGGCGCTGTGGCACGCGGCATTGATATGATGGATTGCGTTTTGCCGTCTCGGTCGGGGCGCACGGGGCAGGTGTTTACCCGTTTTGGCGTGGTGAATATCAAAAACGCACGCCACGCCGATGATCCGCGCCCATTGGACGAAAATTGTAGCTGTCCTGCGTGTCAGAATTATTCGCGCGCCTATCTTCACCATGTGTTTCGCAGCAATGAAATGATCTCGGGGATGCTGCTCACTTGGCATAACCTGCAATATTATCAGGATTTGATGGCGGGGATGCGCGCGGCGATTGCGCAAGGCACATTTGCCAGTTTCCAGTCAGGTTTTCATGACTTGCGCAAACAGGGTGATATCGAAAAACTGTGATTTCTGGCGGGCTGCAATTGCCAAGGCTTTAACGAAATCAGAGGACGTATATTCATGAAGTTTAAGAACCTGTTGCTCGCCGCGAGTCTGGTATTTGGCACTCCTGCCGTTGCTCTTGATATTTGCAATCGCGATAGCACCACTTTGCAGGCCGAATTGAACAGCTCTCTTTCAGGCCCTTGGACTGTGCGCAATACGGTTGGCACCTTGCGATTTGGCAATCGTGTCATGCCCTTGCCAAGTGGCAATGCTTCGCGCGCCAATATCACCGCAACGGGTGCAGGTATGACGATTTCATTGCCTGACATTGGCACATATCCGCTTTTGAAGGCGACGGATGTGCGGTTTGTGTTGAACGCGCCCTCGCGGCAGATGCTTGAACTTGGTGAAAACCTGTTTGGCAAAGGGCCGGCGATTGCCACCAGCGATGAATTGGGCATTTTGGGTGGCTGCGCCGATGCGATGTTGCCGCAACTTTTTGCCAAAGGGGTTTATCAGGATCCCGAAGGGCCGGTCGACTTTGAACTGTTTCTGTTCGTCGTGCATGACGACCTTCTTTACGGGATCATCAAAGGTGAATTGAAATCCATGGGCGGTGTTGCGCGGCGGGTAATCCGGTTCTCTCGTTAACAATCAAATTAATCTTCGTTAAAAATTGAAAAAACCGGCGGGTTTGAGTCCAAGTTGCGGTATTCGCGGCTTGCGCTTTGGGGGCGGCATTGTCATTGTGACCGCCGATAAGGTTGAACTTTGGCGGTAGACACCCCAAATCAATTAACCAAATACAGGAAACGGTGGGGCTGCCTAATGCTAGGGGCCAAAATCGTTTGCCATTTTTAAGGAGCGAGCATGCAAGAGCCTCTCAATTCGTCCTATCCCGTGTTGCCGTTGCGCGATATCGTGGTTTTCCCACATATGATTGTCCCGTTGTTTGTGGGCCGCGAAAAATCGGTGCGCGCATTGGAAGAAGTGATGGCCGATGACAAGCAAATTCTGCTGTCTTCGCAAATTGATCCGGGTGTTGATGATCCGGATTCTGACGGTATTTTCAAGGCCGGCGTGTTGGCCAATGTATTACAACTGCTCAAACTGCCCGACGGAACTGTCAAAGTTCTGGTCGAAGGACAGGCGCGGGTGCGGATCACCGATTACCTTGAAAACGACGATTTTTTCGAGGCACGGGCCGAATATCTGACCGAAATGCCGGGCGACGCCACCACCATAGAAGCGCTGTTGCGCACCGTCGGTAGCGAATTTGAACGCTATGCCAAAGCCAAGAAAAACATCCCCGAAGAAGCGCTCTCGGCGGTGGCTGAATCGGATGAGCCGGCCAAACTTGCCGATCTGGTGGCGGGGCATCTCGGCATTGAAGTAGAACAAAAACAGGACCTTCTCGAAACTCTGAGCGTGTCCGAGCGGCTTGAAAAAGTTTACGGCCTGATGCAGGGCGAGATGAGCGTTCTGCAAGTTGAGAAAAAGATCAAAACCCGCGTTAAATCGCAGATGGAGCGCACGCAGCGCGAATATTACCTCAACGAACAAATGAAGGCGATCCAGAAGGAACTCGGCGACGGCGAAGATGGCGTCGACGAAGTGACCGAGTTGGAAAATCGCATCGCCGAAACCAAGTTTTCGAAAGAAGCGCGCGACAAGGCCGAAGGTGAGCTTAAGAAGCTTAAAAACATGTCGCCCATGTCGGCAGAAGCCACGGTTGTGCGCAATTATCTCGACTGGATGCTGTCGATCCCCTGGGGCGTGAAATCACGGGTCAAGAAAGATCTGGATCGCGCGCAAAAGGTGCTTGATGACGATCATTATGGTCTGGTCAAGGTCAAGGAACGGATTATCGAATATCTTGCCGTGCAACAACGCAGCAAGAAACTTAAAGGTCCGATCATGTGTCTGGTCGGCCCCCCCGGTGTTGGTAAAACCAGCCTCGGCAAATCGGTTGCGCGGGCCACGGGACGTGAATTTATCCGCATCTCATTGGGCGGCGTGCGCGACGAAAGCGAAATCCGCGGCCATCGGCGCACCTATATTGGCTCCATGCCCGGAAAAATCATTCAGGCGCTGAAAAAGGCGAAAACCACCAATCCTTTGATCTTGCTTGATGAAATCGACAAAATGGGGCAGGATTTCCGCGGAGATCCGGCAAGTGCGATGCTTGAGGTGCTTGATCCCGAACAAAACGCCACCTTTAGCGATCACTATCTCGAGGTCGAATATGACCTTTCCAATGTGATGTTCCTGACCACGGCGAATTCTTACAATATGCCGGGGCCGCTGCTTGACCGGATGGAAATCATTCCGCTCGAGGGCTATACCGAGGACGAGAAGGCCGAGATAGCGCGCCTGCATTTGATCGACAAACAGATCAAAAATCACGGGCTTAAGAAGGGTGAATTTGAACTCACCAGCGGCGCATTGCGCGAGATGATCCGCCGTTATACCCGCGAGGCCGGCGTGCGTAATCTTGAGCGCGAGATTGCCAAAGTCGCGCGTAAAGCCGTGACCAAAATCGTGCGCAAAGAGGCGGCCTCTGTCACCGTGACCGCCGACAATATTGGCGATTTTCTAGGGGTGAAAAAATACCGCTATGGTTTGGCTGAGCAAGAGGATCTGGTCGGGGTTGTGACGGGTCTTGCCTGGACATCGGTGGGCGGCGATTTGCTGAGCATTGAAGCGCTGAAATTACCCGGTAAAGGGCGCATGAAAACCACGGGCAAACTTGGCGATGTAATGAAAGAAAGCATTGACGCAGCAAGCAGTTACGTGCGGTCCATCGCGCCGGAAATTGGTGTGAAGCCAACGGTGTTTGACAAGATCGACATCCACGTGCACGTGCCCGAAGGCGCGACACCCAAAGACGGCCCAAGTGCGGGTTTGGCGATGGTGACCACGATCGTTTCTGTGCTCACCGGCATTGCGATCCGCAAGGATCTGGCGATGACCGGCGAGGTCACATTACGCGGTAACGCCTTGCCGATCGGGGGGCTAAAAGAAAAACTTCTCGCGGCCCTGCGCGGTGGCATCACCACGGTGTTGATTCCAGCGGAGAACGAAAAAGATCTGGTGGAAATTCCCGACAATGTGAAGGAAGGCCTGACAATTATTCCGGTCTCGCATGTGCGCGAAGTTTTGAAACATGCGTTGGTGCGCGCACCCGAACCGATTGAATGGGACGAGGCAGCAGAAGAAGCCGCGGCCGCCGCAGCGGCGATGGGCGACAAGGATGGAAACCCGGGGGCCATTGCCCACTAACCTGTTGTGAAGAATATTGAAAATCGGCGCCCCTGCATTTTGAGGCGCCTTTTTTTATGTTAGATGATTCCGATAAATCGTTCTGGCAGGACATATTGGACCGCATAATCGGGGCGATCAAACTGGTAAAATCCGGTTTCCCCGCGCGGTTTAAATGTGCGCTGCATCTTTTTGCGATACGGGGCCATATCAAAGCCGTCCACAAGTTCGAGATCGGCAAATGCGTCAAACACTGCGCGGTCTTCCCCGCGGGCTTCGGCAAACCAGTGCTTTCCGATCGAAGCGTCCCGAAAACTTGACACGTTGACCGCAGCGGTAACTTCATTGCGCCGATCCATCGCCTCGACATATGAGGGGAAATCACAGAACTTCAAATGCAGTAAATAAAGCCCATCGGGCGTTTGCAGCTTTTCGTATTGGGTGAAATGGCCCCCACGGGCGATTTTGGTGCCGACCGAGACAATACAAGGTTTGGAATAATGCGGTGCGATGCGCACATGACGGCGCGGGCCGATTATAGCATTTTCAATCGCCTCCGGTTCCTGATCTATGCGGTGAATAACTTCGAGACCAAGAGGCGTAAGCACCCGCTTTTCCGGGGTTTTTTCAAGATATTGCAACAAATTCATGTTTTCGGCCGGATCAAGCACAACCAGTTCATCAACATCGCCGACAATTACGTGTTTATAATATGGTTTCAGCCCGCCAACCAGATTGTTCAAAAGCCGCCAGCGCTTCATATCAAAATTCTTGTGTGGGTCTCCGGGAATCCCGATGACATTGCACCCTTCGGCGAGTTTCGTCACCGCCTCTCCACGACCGTGGTTGATAATATAACAATTTTCACGCCCGAATAGGCCACCGTAATGGCGCAGCCATGCGGTCAGGAAAAATATATCGTCACGAACCATTGTGACTACAGCGACAGTGGATTGCATTGCTCTACCTATTGTTTTTAAGGCTCTTAACGAATTGTCGTATATTTGAGTCTATTATCTTGGAGAGTTTACGCGTTTGAACCCGAGAAAGAAATAATTTATGTTTCATCGTAACAAATTCAATATGATGCTAAGTCTCAGGAACCCAACCCCTATGCTCCCCGCGAATTTTCGAGAATCCGGCCTTTATGCGCATCGGGTAAATGCCACGAAACTGACCCAGTTTCAGGTTTTGGGTGAACGTGCCACGGGCACCAATGTCGTGCGCAAACTTATAGAAAAGAATGTGAAATTGACGCGCACCGAAAGATTGGGGTGGAAGCACGCGACCCCGCATATGGTGGGTATTCCCGATGAACTTTTGGTTGTGTGTGTGGTGCGCAATGCTGAGGATTGGGCGCGCTCTATGCACAAACGGCCGTGGCACGCGGACCCGGCGATTCTGGACCTCGAGTTTTCGCAATTCTTGCGTCAGGAATGGATGAGCATTGTCGATCGGCCAGATGATTTTGAAGAAATTCATCCGGAATTAGGGCTGCAAGGGCAGGCGCTTCAGTATGATCGCCACCCGATAAGCGGCCTGCCGTTCGAAAACCTGTTCCAGTTGCGCCGGCTCAAACTCGAAGCCATGTTGGGGGTGCTCAATCGGGGGTGCAATGCCGTGTTTGTGCAACTTGAAATGGTTCAATCAGATCCCGAACGTTTTGTGACTCTGATGCAAAACGTGTTCCAACTCACGTCACCAGCGCCGAGATTCAAACCCGTCACCCGACGATTGGGCAACCGGTTTCGTCTGGGGCAGGAGCGGCCCCCCACACCGGAAAAAATGAACGATCTGGACCGTGGTTTTATGAAACGGCAGCTTGATCTAACGATCGAGGCCTCACTTGGGTATGATTATTAAAGCGTGGATTTCTAGGTGCCGGTGGCCATAAGCAGAAGCTTTACCGCCAAAAGGGCAAAAGGCACGCTATGAAACGCCAAATCGAAAATATCCAATGGGCGCTTCAATGTGCCAGCCCGCAGCATTTTGAGTTTTCCCCAGATATGCGGCTCAGGAAAAAAGGGAGCAAGTCCAAGCGTCGCTGCGCCGAGGATCGCATATGAAAGCGGCATTTGGTTGATTAGTTCCAACATGGTTTGCCCCTATTGAACGCGATTTGATCCGAGTCGGGCCAATTTGGCAAAAAGCAATAGCCAAGGCGCGCCATGAAAAACCATATCCAGCATATCAATTGGCTTGACCAAAGTGCCTGCAATCAACATTTGAATTTTGCTCCAGATGTGTGGTTCTGGAACAAACGGCGCGAATCCAAGGAAAAGCGCCATAATAACAGTGGTTTGCATTGGGATTTTGTCAAGAAACGACATGTGCGAGCAGGGCGATTTACTGAAGGTTAGAAAGTTGTTGCAAATCATAGGGGTATATGAATCTTTGTTCTGAACGTCAGGCCCGGAGGTTATTATCTTGATTTCAGTTCGATCAGTTTTACGTCAGGTTCCTGATCCGCGCGGCAG
>JAUZRV010000234.1 GCA_030950105.1 Rhodobacterales bacterium
GGCATCAGCCGCCCGAACACCCCCAGATATCAACCTTCAACGCACACTCTAAACTCAGTTCAAAACGCCGCCGTCAACCCGGCCGATCCAGTGCGCCGGAAGGAAATACCCGGAGTCTGATGAATAATTCGGGCTAGCAAATCGGGGCTTGATCTTTCGACTGTGCAGCAATTTTTGCCAGCCCTTGCCGCGATGGCGCAGGGCGGGTTGCAAAAGAATATGCCCGACGCCGCGCTTGACGGTTTGATGCCAAAGTCGGGCGGATCAGGTGGTGGATTGATGGGCATGGTCGGCGGGTTGCTCGGCGGCGGTGGCGCGCAATCCGGCGGGTTGGCGATGTTGACCAATCTTCTGGATGCCAATGGCGATGGATCACCGTTTGATGACATTATGAAGAAATTCATGAAGTAAATCCGCACCTGTTTGCAGATTTAAAACCGCGCAATAATACCGCCGCTAAAGCGTCTCGCCAGAAACCTGAATACCTGTTTGTGGCGAGGCGCGCGCGGTATTGAGCAGGATCTATGGGCGGCATTTTAGTGAAAATCGCGACTGGGAAACAGGCGTTTGGCCTGTTCGCGCGGGTGGCGGGCACCGGAGGCCAGTTTTGGTTTTTGCCGAACCGGACGGGGGCACGGGGCATCGTCGGCCTGTGGCAGGGTCTGGCCAATCGCGTCGTCCATCGGGTGACCGAGTTCGGACAAAAGATGCGACATGTCTTCGACGTGTTGGGCAATCAGATGCACCACGATGCCCTCGCGTTGAAGATAGCCGGTGATGCGCAACAACCGCCCGCCGATCACCTGCGGACGATATTTTTTGTAGATATTTTTCCACACCACGATATTGCTCACTCCGGTTTCGTCCTCAAGGGTGAGGAAAATAACGCCGGCGGCGGTGCCGGGGCGTTGGCGGGTGATGACGAGGCCGCACACCGATGTTGGACCTAATGGCACCTCGGGAAGGTTGGCGTGGGGGGTGAGACCCGTCATCATCGGGCGCAATAATTCCATTGGATGGGCGCGCAGGGACAGGCGCGTGGCGACGTAATCCTCGACCACCTCTTGCCCAAGGTTCATGGCGGGCAAGGTCACGGCGGGTTCATGGATGCCCTCGCCTTCGATGGTATCGCAAAACAGCGGCAGCGGGTCGGGGCTTCGCAGGGCCTTGATTTGCCAGAGCGCATTGCGCCGTCCGAGACCCATGTCGGAAAAGGCATCGGCTTCGGCAAGGCGTTCGAGACTTGCAGGGGAAATACCGGCGCGCAACCAGAGGCTCTCGGGATCGGGAAAGCCATTGCCGCGCGCCGCCACGATCCAGCCGGCGCCTTCGGCACGAAAGCCTTTAATCTGGCGAAACCCGAGACGCAGGGCAAGCGCGCCATCGGTGCGCCGCTCAATAGTATTGTCCCATGCGCTGTTGTTGATGCAGATCGGGCGCACTTCGATCTGGTGATCACGGGCATCCCGCACGATTTGGGGGAAAACCGGCGGCAACCACGGCGATTTGCATGGCCTGCTCTTGGAAAACCGGCACGCCGAGGGTTTTCCCGAGAACATTTTCGAGGGGCAGCCGAGGGAAAATGCACCGGCTCTTTGCCTTGGCGGCGATTGATGTAGGGGTGCACCATGCCGCCCTGTATCGGACCGGGGCGCACGATGGCGACCTCGATCACCAGATCATAAAACCGGCGCGGTTTCATGCGTGGCAAAAAATTCATCTGGGCGCGGCTTTCGACCTGAAAAACCCCGATGGCATCGGCCGCGCAGAGCATATCATAGGTCGGCACGTCTTCTTGCGGGATGGTGGCGATCGTATAGGTTTGGTTGTTATTTTGTTGAATAAGGTCAAAGGCTTTGCGGATACAAGTGAGCATTCCGAGGCTTAATATATCGACCTTGAGAATACCCAGCGCGTCGATATCATCCTTGTCCCATTCGATCACGGTGCGCGCCTCCATCGCGGCATTTTCAATCGGGCAGAGTTCATCCAAACGGCCTTTGGTGATGACAAATTCGCCGACATGTTGCGACAGATAGCGCGGAAACCCGATGATTTCACGGATCAGGCGCAGGGTTTGCATCAGGCGACGGTCGGCAGGATCAAGACCCTGCGCGCACAGGCGATCCTGGTCGATGGCCGCACTTGTGCTGCCCCAGATTTGCCCCGAAATACCGGCAAGCGTATCTTGGGAAAGCCCCATGACTTTGCCGACCTCACGAATGACGGCGCGGGTGCGAAAATGGATCACCGTCGCGCAAAGACCGGCGCGGTGACGCGCCATATTTGGCATAGATATGTTGAATCACTTCTTCGCGGCGTTCGTGTTCGAAATCGACGTCGATATCGGGCGGCTCACCGCGGTATTTGGACATAAAACGTTCAAAAACCATCGTGATCACTTCGGGGCCAACATCGGTGATGCCCAGCGCATAACAGAGGATCGAATTGGCCGCCGACCCCCTGCCCTGACAAAGGATGCCTTGGGCGCGGGCGAATTGCACGATGTCATGCACGGTCAGGAAGTAGGCGGCAAATCCGAGGTCTTTGACCATGGCGAGTTCTTTGGTGGCAAGGGCCGCGACCCGTTTTGTGATGCCCTCGGGATAGCGGCGCGCGAGACCCGCGTGGGACAGGCGGATCAGGCGATCATGGGGGCGTTCGCCATCCGATATTTCACCAGGGTATTCATAGCTCAGTTCAGCGAGGGAAAAGGTGCAGCGGGTGGCTATCTCGAGGCTGCGTTTCAGGGCGGCAGGGTGATCGGCAAACAGGCGCGCCATATCGGCAGGGGATTTTAGGCGGCGTTCGGCGTTGAGTTGGGCGTGGGGGCCGATCTCGTCGATGGTGATATGTTCGCGCATACAGGTGAGAACATCGGCGAGTGGCAAGCGCTTGCCGTGGTGCATCAACGCATCGCCCACCGCCACCATCGGCGCGGCGGCTTTATGGGCAAGACGGGCACAACCGGCAAAACGGGCGCGGTCCTGCCCGTCGTAACGCGGCGCGGCACCGAGATAGACATGCGCGGGATACACAAGCGCCATAGCACGGATATGGGACATCACTGTTTGAGTGTTGGCAGGTGATTCAGGGAGCGCAATCAATATCATACCGGCACAACCGGCATGAAGATCGGCGGTATCGAGGTGGCATTTCCCCTTGCCGGCGCGGCGCTTCCCAAGCGTGAGAAGCCGTGAAAGGCGGGCATAGGCGGCACGATCCGTGGGCAGCGCGATCCAGTCGACAGCGCTATCGCGCAGCACCAGACGGCACCCGATGATCAGTTGCGGCAGCGGGATTTGGCGGCCTTGGTCTTGGACACTGCGGTGCAATTCCTTGCGGGCGCTATAGGCACGCACCACACCAGCGAGAGTATTGCGGTCGGTAATGGCAATCGCGGCAAGCCCGAGATCGGCGGCGCGGGTGACGAATTCTTCGGGGTGGGAGGCGCCGGTGAGAAAGGTGAAATTGGTGGTGGTGCACAATTCGGCATAGCTCATGCGAATTCCCCCTGCACGAACCAACCGGGATTTTGCGGGGTATAAAACAGCCACAACCGCCGCCCCTGACGGGTTTCGATGTGCCAGTAATCACGCACGCCCGACCGCCAGTTATCATCCACCAGCCACCATTCCGGGGTGATGCGTTCCGGCCCGGTCGCGCGCGCCGTGGTCAGGGACATGCGCCGCCAACGGAAATATTGCGGCGGGGTGCTGGGGGGGGTGCGGGTCGGACTGCCGAAGGGTGTGCGCTCTGTGAGGTTGATCGCTTCGGGCGGAAACAGGCGTAGAGGGCGCGGGCGCGGGGCCAGCCA
>JAUZRV010000235.1 GCA_030950105.1 Rhodobacterales bacterium
GGCCGGAAAAGGCGCGCAGGATGTTCAGGAGTATCTGCGGGGAAATCCCCTTGCGGCGGGGCGTGTTCTTGATTGAGCCGGTAAAAGGGCTATATTTCAGAGGGAACAGATATTCGGGCGAGGGAGAACAGGCGTGATCTGGTTGTTGATTGTCGGCGCGGCGGCGGGGTTTATCGCGACGCGGATGATGGATTTGAACACCAATGTGGTGGTTACTGTGGTGATCGGCATGGTCGGGGCCTTGGTCGGCGGCATGGTGTTGCGGGTGCTCTTGGCGGCGATCGGCATGGCGGCGGGATTGATCGGTGCAATCCTCGGCGCGATGCTGTTGATCTGGGTCTGGCAGACCTATTTTAAATAGCGCTACTTTTTGAACGGCGCCATTCCGGCGCGGGCCAATTCATCGGCTTTTTCGTTTTCGGGATGCCCCGCGTGGCCTTTGACCCATTCCCATGTCACCGTGTGGCGGGTTTTGGCATCGTCCAGTTGTTGCCATAACTCGACATTTTTGACGGGTTTCTTGGCAGCCGTGCGCCAGCCGTTTTTCTTCCAGTTGTGCATCCATTGGGTGATGCCGTTCATCACGTATTTGCTATCGGTATAAATGGTAATGGTTGACGGGCGCTCAAGCGCGTTCAGGGCATTGATCGCGCCCAGAAGTTCCATCCGGTTGTTGGTGGTGTCGGCCTCGCCACCGCAAAGTTCACGTTCACGGATCACGCGGCCACCTTCTTTGGCGATCAGAAGCGCACCCCAGCCACCGGGACCGGGATTGCCCGAACAGGCCCCGTCAGTATAGGCAAATAATTCAGGCATATTATGTCTTTCTAGTGAGAATTGTAATCCAGTCGGCGATGACACCGTCAAGGCCCTCGCTGCTGCCAAAGTGGCACTCAAAATCATCAAATCCGGCGGCTTTCAGCAGGGATTTGAGTTCGGATTCGGTGTAATAGGTATAGAGGCGGCCCAAGGGATCGCGGGCTTCGCCGGTACCGGTTTTAAGGGCGATGTGGAATAGCCCGCGCGGTTTCAAAGCGCGGTGAATGGCCGTCAAATGCGCGGGCATCGACGCGCGCGGTGCGTGTAGAAAACTAAAACTTGCCAAAATGGCGTGGTATTTGTCGGGCGCGTCGAGATCGTCAAAAGTGGCTTGCCATGCGGTGACACCTTTTTGGGCGTTGGCCAAACCCACCATTTCAGCCGAAGCATCCATTGCGTCGACGCGCGCGCCCGATTTGGCGATCAAGGCGGCGTCAAATCCGGGACCGCAGCCAAAATCGAGAACGCGGGCGTTTTCGGGCAAAGCGGCGATAAAACCGGCAAGAATCGGGTGGATGTCGTCCGGTTTATTGGCCTCGGCATAGTCTTCGGCCTTGGCGTCATAGAGCCGGATGGTTTCGGGATCAATGGTCATGAGGCAGCCCTTAGCACGCGCGGCACTTTGAATTCGATGTCTTCTTTGGCCGTTTCGACGGTTTTGATGGTGACATCATAGCGCGATTTGAGGGCGTCGATGACCTCGGAAATCAGAACCTCGGGGGCAGAAGCGCCCGCACTTACCCCGATGGATGTGATGGTTTTCAAGGCGCGCCAATCAATTTCGTCAGCGTTTTGAACCAGTTGGGCATAGGTGCATCCGGCCTTGGACGCGACTTCGACGAGGCGGCGGGAATTAGACGAATTGGGCGCGCCGACCACCAACAGGGCATCGCAATCGGGGGCAATGGCGCGCACCGCCGCCTGTCGGTTGGTGGTGGCGTAACAAATGTCTTCCTTATGCGGGCCCTTGATGGCGGGAAAACGGGTTTGCAACGCCGCGACAATGCCGATGGTGTCATCGACAGAAAGCGTGGTTTGGGTGACATAGGCAAGGCGCGCGTCATCGCGCACCTTGATGGTGGCAACATCGGCTTCGGTTTCAACCAGAAGCACCTCGCCTTCGGGCAATTGGCCCATGGTGCCGATGGTTTCGGGATGCCCCGTGTGGCCGATCATGATGATTTGCAGGCCATTATCATGATGGCGCTCGGCCTCTATGTGGACCTTGGACACCAGCGGGCAGGTGGCGTCGACAAAAATCATTTCGCGCGCCTTGGCAGCGGCGGGCACCGATTTGGGCACGCCGTGGGCCGAGAAAATCACCGGCCTGTCGTCGGGGCAATCAGACAGGTGTTCGACAAACACGGCCCCCAGATCACGCAGGCGATCAACGACAAATTTATTATGCACGATTTCATGGCGCACATAGACCGGACGGCCCCATTTTTCCAAGGCCATTTCGACGATTTTAATGGCCCGGTCAACTCCGGCGCAAAACCCGCGCGGAGCGGCAAGATAGAGGGTGAGAGGGGGGAGGGTATCGGGCATGGAGATCTCCGGTGAGCAGGCGTGACGCGTTTCGGGACGACATTGGGTCGCAATATTGTTTTGGGCACCCATAACACATTGGCAAGTTGCAGCGCCCCTACAGAATGTTGTTTCACCATTAGGTAGAGGCGCTTTTGGTAAGGGGTTGCGGGGCAGGCGTCCAGTGAAAATGCACCGCGTATGACCGCGTATTTCGGGGGCATCACGCGAGTTTGTGTTGACCTTCCAGCGGGGGAAGGTGGGAAACAGGCAGAACAGTAATTCGGGAAAGAAACGATGAAATATTTGCTTGGATTTGGATTGGCGGCAGTATTCGGGATTGGGGCGCTGGTTTTGTGGCAGACGCAGGCCAGTCAGGCACAAGGCGAAAGTGGCGGATTTTTGCCCTATCAGGACGCCGAACGGGTGGCCAGCGGAGCAACGGTTTACACATATTACTGCGCGTCGTGTCACGGCCTTGATCTATCGGGCGAGGCAAATTGGCGCAGTCCCGACGAAGACGGATATTTGCCCGCGCCACCGCATGATCAAACCGGCCACACTTGGCATCACCCTGATGAGCAGCTGTTTTTGACCGTCAAATATGGCACCGAGAAACTTGTCGGGGGGAACTATAAAAGCCGTATGGATGGCTATGGGAGTATTCTGACCGACAACGAGATTATGGATGTTCTGGCGTTTATCAAAAGCCGTTGGCCGGCCCCTGTGGTCAAGCGACATAATCAGGTGAACGGCGGGTAATTGCGGCGCAAAATGTTGCCGGAAAATCAAAGAGGCCGCATGTTCGCATGCGGCCTCTTGATGTTATTCGCTGGAAGAATATTCCAAATCATGGTCCGGGATCGGATCGCGTGGTGGGCGACCGATCACTTCTTTCAGGCCGTCCAATTCGATGAAATTATCCGCCTGACGGCGCAATTCATCCGAAATCATCGGTGGTTGACTGCGAATGGTCGACACCACCGAAACGCGGCAGCCCTTCCTTTGCAGGCTTTCCACCAAAGGCCGGAAATCACCATCACCCGAAAATAGCACAATATGATCGAGGTGCGGCGCAAGTTCCAGGGCATCGACAGTAAGTTCGATGTCCATGTTGCCCTTGACCTTCCGACGGCCCATGCTGTCGGTGTATTCTTTCGCCGGTTTGGTCACCATTGAAAAACCGTTGTAGTTAAGCCAGTCTACCAATGGCCGAATCGGAGAATATTCGTCGTTCTCCAACAGGGCCGTATAGTAGAAGGCACGAAGAAGCTTGCCACGGCGCATAAATTCCGCCCTGAGAAGCTTGTAATCGATGTCAAAACCCAATGCCTTAGCCGCGGCGTAGAGATTCGAACCATCGATGAACAGCGCGAGCCGTTCGTCCTTGTAAAACATTAAAATGTCCTTTTCGATTAGTCGCTTCGCCGATAGATACCGTGAGTGGGTCTTTAAAATGGTGGCGAAACTGTCATACAGAGTAAGGCTTCTTAAACTATTCATCAAGTGCCGGATTTTTTCAGGATGACGGAAATGTGCAAATGAACCGCGAATATCTGATTGCCTTGGGGGGGAACCTGCCGGGTTCGGCGGGCAAACCGGAGGAAACCATTGTGGATGCCTTGAGGGAATTGACGGCGGGAGCTGTGAACGTTGTGGCGGTGAGCAAGCTATATCACAGCCCGTGTTTTCCGGCGGGGGCCGGTCCCGATTATGTGAACGCAGCGGCGCGGGTTCGCGGTGATAAGGATCCGGCAGAGGTTTTGGGGTATCTGCATGAAATAGAAGGAAAATTTGGGCGAGAACGTGTAGAAAGATGGGGGCGGCGCACGCTTGATCTTGATCTGTTGGGCGAGGCGGGAGAGGCCGCTAAAACCGTGTTGCCGGATATGGAAACCTATCGCCACTGGCAAAGGTTGATGGTCGAGGATCAGGCGAAGATGGCCCCGAAAGAATTGATTTTGCCCCACCCGCGCCTGCACGAACGCGCATTTGTGTTGGTGCCGCTGATGGACATTGCGCCGCACTGGGTGCACCCGGTTTTGCAGAAATCTGTTTCCGAAATGTGCGGAAGTTTGCCAAATAAAGCGCGAGATGAAGTGGTTCCGCTACCTTAGGAATCTCTGAGAGGCTGATTCAATACTTTATGATTGATGTCAGTGCTTTGCGATCCTCCTTGTGAGAGTTCGAATGTGGGCGATGAGTATCCATGCCTTTGAACTCTCGATTGATTTCTCCCAATCTTTGGCCAATCTG
>JAUZRV010000236.1 GCA_030950105.1 Rhodobacterales bacterium
GAAAAAACTCGCGCTTGGTCCGCTTCTTCTTGTAGGCCTGCTCAAGTGACGAAAAACTCTGCTGTTTCAATGCCAATTCTCCCGTAAGTGCTGCCAGAATTATAGCACGGAAATCAGGGCTTTGTTCAGAGATTCCTTAGAGAGCAAACAGCACAAACCGGGACCGGTGTCTTGTTTTATGCCAAGGCGCTGGCGGCAGCGGGCGAAGCCGGTGAAGCCGATGCAACCGTTGTTCTGGCTTGGCGTTCTTTCCAATTGGGAAAAACAGAACACGCGCGGTTTATTGCCGAATATGGAAAGCTATTGGCACCGCATCATCAAGCGCGCCTGGAAATGGCGCTTTGGCGCGGGTTGAAAAGTGATGTTGACCGGATGTTGCCGCTACTGCCGGCAGAATGGGCCAAACTGGTCGAAGCGCGTCGTGCATTGCGTGCGGGCAAGAGCGAGGCCAGCGCATTGATTGAGGCTCTTCCTGAGACCGTGGCACAGGACGCGGGCCTTGCGTTTGCGCGGTTTGTCTGGCGGTTGCGGAAAGGCAAAACAGCAAGCGCAATCGAGTTGATATTAGCACGTAGTGCGGCCGAAACATTGGGCCAACCCGAAAAATGGGCGTCGCGGCGCCGGTCCTTGGCGCGCGCGCAAATGCGGCAAGGTAACAGCGAAACCGCCTATGCGATTGCCACGAAACACGGGCTTGTCGAGGGGTCAAACTATGCAGATCTGGAATGGCTGGCGGGGTATCTGGCGTTGCGCAAATTGAACGACCCCGCGCTGGCCCTGATCCATTTTCAAAATTTCGAGGCCGCAGTGTTTACGCCGATTTCTCTGGGGCGTGCGGGATACTGGATTGGCGTAACCCAAACGGCATTGGGGGATACGGCGGCTGCATCAGCGGCATTTCGCCAAGGCACGCAGCATCAGACCTCATTCTATGGTTTGCTGGCGGCGGAACGCGCGGGCGTGGTGATCGATGCCAAATTGGCAGGGGACGAAAAATTTCCGCCTTGGCAAGAAGCTGCGTTTGCCCAAAGTGATGTGTTTAGGGCCGCAATCATTGCGCATGGGGCGCAGTTGCCCTCAATAGCAAGGCGGTTTTTCTTGCAGGTGGCCGAAACGCAGGATCGTATCGGGCTGGGGCAATTGGGGCAAATGGCGATTGATCTTGGATCTCCCAATATTGCGGTGATGATCGGCAAGCAGGCGGCCAAACGCGGTATCGTGTTGCCGGCGCCCTATTACCCGTTGCACCCGCTGCACGAACTTGATTTGCCTGTGCCCGACGAATTTGCTCTGGCAATTGCACGGCGCGAAAGCCAGTTTGATCCGGTGGTGGTCAGTGGTGCCGGGGCGCAAGGGTTGATGCAACTGATGCCCGCAACCGCCAAAGCCGTGGCGCGCGGTCTTGGGGTTGAGCATAACGCAGCAGATGTGTTGGGCGATTGGCGATATAATGCGCGATTGGGCAGCGCCTATCTTGAGGAAGTCGGGCGGCGGTTCAATGGCAATGTGATTATGGTTTCGGCAGGCTATAATGCCGGTCCGGGGCGGCCTGCAAAGTGGATGGAAGCCTATGGTGATCCGCGGCGCGGCGATATTGATATCGTGGACTGGATTGAACACATACCGTTTCGCGAAACCCGAAATTATGTGATGCGCGTCGCCGAGAGCCTGCCGGTTTACCGCGCACGGTTGGGACGAAAAGCGTTGCCGGTGCCGTTTAGTGCAGAGCTTGTCGGGCGTAGTATTCCCTAGGGTTTGCGGGCCACGGTCATGTGACGTTTGCGGCCATAGCCCTTGACGCGTTCCACAATGAAACCTGCGTCTTGCAAGCCGCGTCGCACAAAACCGGCGGCGGTATATGTGGCGGCGGTGCCTTGCGGGGCCGTATGGCGCGCCACCTCTGCCATAAGCGATGGCGCCCATAATTCGGGATTTTTAGCCGGGGAAAATCCGTCGAGAAACCATGCGTTTGCCGCGCCTTGCCATGCCGGGAGTGTCTCGCGGGCATCCCCGAGAACAAGGGTGAAATCAAGGTCATTGGTGACCAGGCGCAAGGCGGTGTCCTGCCATTGGCCCATCACATATCCAGAGATTCCAGATAATTCGGGGAATGATTTCTGGGCGCGTATCATTGCGTTTTTCCCCATCGGGAAGGCCTCGAATGTGGTATATCGCAACTGTCCGGTCTGACCGGTGCTGCGCCAAAGGTCGAGGGCCGCGAGCAGGTTGAGGCCGGTGCCAAAGCCAAGTTCGGCGATGTGAAATCCATTGGTAAAACGTGCGGGAAGATCGTTTCCGGTTAGGAAAACATGCCGGGTTTCGGCAAGACCGTTGTCGAGGGAATAATAAGGATCGTCAAATTGTGCCGAGACCGGCGTGCCGTCATCGCGCCACATAAGTTTTGCCTGCTGGTCCTGCATTGGATGATCCCTTAGAACGCATTTGAACATGTAATGCAGAGAGGCCATCGTTTTGGCAAGTGTAGACGTAACCATCATGGGGGCCGGAATATTCGGGCTTAGTGTGGCCTGGGCCTGTTTGAACAAAGGCGCGCGGGTGCGTGTTATTGATCCAAACGGGGTGGGGACAAAGGCCAGTGGCGGGCTTGTTGGCGCGCTTGCACCCCATGTGCCCGAACGTTGGAGCGACAAACACCAGTTTCAGTTTGAAAGCCTGATTATGGCGCAAACCTATTGGCAGGAAATTGAGGCACTATCGGGGCTTCCGTCGGGATACGGGCGGTTGGGACGTTTGCAACCCATCAACAACGATCGCGGGTTGGCCTTGGCACGGGCGCGTGTGGAGGGTGCAAAAGTTTTTTGGCAGGGCAAGGCGGATTGGGGTGTTGTGGCGGCGGCGGATTTTGGTGAATGGGCACCGGCAAGCCCCACCGGATGGTTGGTGCGTGACACGTTAAGTGCGCGCATACATCCGCAATTTGCGGTCAAGGCACTGGCGTCGGCGATTGCGGCAAAAGGGGGAGAGATTGTCGGGAGCGGTCAGGCCGAAGGCAAGGTGGTCTGGGCAACGGGTGTTGCCGGGTTAGAGGAGTTGAGCGCCGCGTTCGGGCACGACATGGGGGGCGGCGAAAAAGGGCAAGGCGCGTTGTTGCGATATGATGCGCGTGATTTGCCACAACTGTTTTCGAATTTTGTGCATGTGGTGCCGCATTTTGATGGCACGGTGGCCGTTGGATCAACGAGCGAGCGGTATTATGATGATCCCGACAGCACGGACAAATTGCTTGAAGAAGTGATTGAAAAAGCAATTGAAGGTGTTCCGGTATTAAAGGGTGCGCCGGTGATTGCGCGCTGGGCGGGGGCACGACCGCGTTCGTTCACCCGGGCGCCGGTTCTTGGGGCGCATCCGTTGAAAGAAGGGCAGTTCATAGCCAATGGCGGGTTCAAGATCGGGTTCGGGGTCGCGCCGAAAGTGGGGCAAGTGATGGCGGATCTGATATTGGAGTCTGTTGATGCCATACCGGATAAGTTTCGTGCCGCAGTACTTGGTGCGTGAACGGGTGCCTCCGGCGGGGATATTTAAACGAAAAAGAAACCTGAAGGCGTGTCTTTTTGTCAGGTCGCGGTGGCGATCATGTTTTGTTGACCCTCGGGCCCGCGCACCCATGCGGTGCCGTTGTTCCAGCAAAGTGTAGCGGTTTCGGTATGTAGCAAGGGGGCCGTGGCGCGAAACGTGAATGTTTTGAGGTGACCGAGGTGGCGGGTTGCCAAGCGCATCAGCAGATGGGCGAGCAGCGGGCCGTGCACGACCAACCCGCCATACCCTTCTATATCGCGGGCATAATCAAGATCGTAATGGATGCGGTGGCCATTAAATGTGAGGGCGGAATAGCGGAAAAGCAGCGTGCTTGTGAAGGACATGTCTTCGTGGTGGGTCTCGTCGGTGCGCGCTTGGGGTGCGCGGGGATGTGGGGCATCGGTGGTATGGTCCTGACGATAAACCAGATCCTGACATTCGGTGAGGCAGAGCGTGCCGTTTTGATGGATGTCGTGGCGCAGAGTGATAAAAGCGAGCGGGCCGGAGCGGCCTTGTTTGCGAATGGCACGGTTTACGGTTGTGATTTTGAGCGCGGGTATTGCGGCAATCAACGGAGCGTGAAAGGTAAGTTCGCCACCCGCCCACATGCGGCGCGGCAGGCCAAAGTCGGGAATTAGGCCGCCGATTTTGGGATGCCCGTCGCGACCAAGATTGACAGGGGGCTGTGCATCCCAGAAATAGAGCTGATGATAAAAGGCGGGGAGCGGGCTGCCTTTTATGATTGTAGGCGTTTGCCCCAGCGCGATTTCGAGCGCGTTCGCGCGGGCGGGGTCAAGGATATCACTTTGACTTAGGGCAGGGGGGGGCGCATCTTGCATAGGGTAAAATCTATGCATTCCATAAGAAAAGGACAATCGCAAATATGGCGCCCAAGATCGAAACGCTTGATCATCTGGTTCTAACCGTGGCCGATATTCCCGAAACGGTTGCTTTTTACGAGATGGCATTAGGTATGGTTGGCGAGGTATTTCCGGTCGCTGACGGCACGCAGCGTTGGGCGCTTAAATACGGGGCGCAAAAGATCAATTTGCACCCCTTAGCCGGGTTTGAACCAAAGGCGGCGCAAGCGCGGGCGGGATCGGCGGATTTGTGTTTCCTTAGAGGCTGATTCAATACTTTATGATTGATGTCAGTGCTTTGCGATCCTCCTTGTGAGAGTTCGAATGTGGGCGATGAGTATCCATGCCTTTGAACTCTCGATTGATTTCTCCCAATCTTTGGCCAATCTGCGGCAAC
>JAUZRV010000237.1 GCA_030950105.1 Rhodobacterales bacterium
GATTTTCTGCT
Source organism: Rhodobacterales bacterium (assembly GCA_030950105.1). GTDB lineage: Bacteria > Pseudomonadota > Alphaproteobacteria > Rhodobacterales > Rhodobacteraceae > JAUZRV01. Next base: position 12 of record JAUZRV010000237.1, read on the forward strand.
GGAGGTGAATGATCTTGTTCAACACCAAAATCATACGACATTTCAACAGCTTGATCTACGCCCGCCAAACGATTTACGCCGCTTCATGAATAATTCGGGTTAGCAAAGGATTGATTGCACCATGGCCAAAGAAATACGCAATATTTTGTTCATCATGTATGACCAGCTTCGGCATGATTATCTGGGCTGCACGGGGCATCCGTATTTGAAGACGCCGAACATGGATTGGTTGGCCTCGCAAGGGGTGCGGTTTTCCAATTGTTATGTGCAATCGCCGATTTGCGGATCGTCGAGAATGTCAACCTATACAGGGCGTTACGTTCATTCGCATGGGGCGCAGCGCAATAACTTCCCGCTCAAGGTCGGGGAGCAAACCATGGGCGACCATCTGCGCAAAATCGGCATGGAATGTTGGTTGATCGGCAAGACCCACATGACGGTGGATGCCGAGGGATTATCGCGGTTGGGGATTGCCGAAGACGGGGTGATCGGGGCGCGGTTGTCGGAATGCGGGTTTGATATTCATACCCGTGATGACGGGTTGTGGGCCGAGGGACCGGACGGGTTTTATGACGAAAAACGATCACCTTATAATGAATATCTAAAGGCCAAAGGCTATGGGGGTGATAACCCGTGGGGCGATTTTGCCAATGCCGGCGCGGTGGATGGGGATATCGCATCGGGGTGGTTTATGCGCCATGCGGACAAGCCCGCAAATATCAAGAACGAGGATTCAGAGACGCCTTGGTTAACGCGGCAAGCGATTGATTTTATGGAAGGGAAACGGGATTCTGATGTGCCTTGGCTGGCGCATGTTTCCTATATAAAACCCCATTGGCCCTATATTGTGCCCGCGCCCTATCACGATATGTATGGCCCAAATCAGGTGAAGCCCGTGGTGCGGGACGACGGCGAACTGGATGATCCGCATCCGGTTTATAACGCGTTTATGAGCAACCCTATCGGACAAGCATTTTCGCGCGACGAGGTGCGGGCCAAGGTGATCCCGACCTATATGGGGTTGATCAAACAATGCGACGATGAGTTGGGCAACCTGTTGGAATACATGCGCGAATCCGGCGCAATCGAGGATACGCTGATTGTGTTGACGTCGGATCATGGTGACTATCTTGGCGATCATTGGTTGGGCGAAAAGGATCTGTTTCACGACCCGTCGGTCAAGGTTCCGTTGATCATTTTTGACCCGACAGAGGCGGCAGATGGCACCCGTGGCACGGTGTGTGATGCCCTTTGCGAGGCGATTGATCTGGTGCCGACGTTTGTGGATGCAAAGGGGGGCGAGGTTCCTGATCATATTCTCGAGGGCCGGTCATTGATGCCGTATCTGCATGGGCTAGTGCCAGAGGAATGGCGCGATTTTGCGGTGAGTGAATATGATTTTTCAAGCTCGGGGGCCGCAAATGCGCTGGGGTTGGCGCCGTGTGACGCGCGCCTGTTCATGATCGTGGATCACAAATGGAAATTTATCCATGCAGAGGGCGGGTTTCGGCCGTTGTTGTTTGATCTTGAAAACGACCCGCAGGAATTGGTCGATCTGGGCGGGGTTGCGGGGCAATCCGAGGTGATGGATCTGATGTATCAACGGCTTGGCGTGTGGGCGCGGCGGTTGTCGCAACGCACGGCGACTTCGGATAAGACTGTGCGCGCAATGCGAAAAGGCAGCAACCGGCAGGGGATATTGCTCGGCGTGTTTGACGAAGGTGATGTGCCGGCGGAATTATCGGTGAAATATCGCCGCAAGGTGCCGGATGTGACGGGGGCTGCGGCGGATGAATGAGGGTAAAGTAAATTCGAGAATTTCGGGGTTGCGGGATTTGGAACCCGACGCGCGACGTGCGGTTTTGGGGCAGGCCGCCGGGGTTTGCGACACGGATTTGGCGGTTTTGGCGGGGGGCGGGGCGCTTGCAACCGAGACCGCCAACGGGATGATCGAAAATGTTATTGGCTGTTTCGAATTGCCGTTGGGGGTGGCGACGAATTTCATCGTGAACGGGCAAGATGTTCTTGTTCCTATGGCGATTGAAGAACCATCGGTGGTGGCGGCGGCGTCGAATATGGCGCGGATTGCACGCGGGTGCGGCGGGTTTCACGTCACCAGCACCGCCCCGATTATGCGCGCGCAGGTGCAGGTATTGGGCGTGGCAGATATTGAGGCGGCCAAGGCGCGATTGTTGGCGGAAAAAGATGCGATTTTGGCGTTGGCCAATGCCAAAGACAAGGTCTTGATCGGGCTTGGCGGGGGCGCGCGCGATATCGAGGTGCACCTGTTTGCCGAGACACCGATTGGGCCGATGGTGGTGCTGCATTTGTTGGTCGATGTGCGCGATGCGATGGGGGCCAATACGGTGAACACGATGGCCGAAACGGTGGCGCCAATGGTTGAAACGATCGCGCAGGGCGTGGTGCGACTGCGGATTTTGTCGAATTTGGCGGATCGGCGATTGGTGCGCGCGCACGTGCGGTTGACCCCTGAGGCGTTGACGACAAAGACGCGCAAAGGCAGCGATGTGGCGCAAGGAATTGTCGAGGCCTGCGCGCTGGCGATGGTTGATCCGTATCGTGCGGCGACCCACAACAAAGGCATTATGAATGGCATTGATCCGGTGGTTCTGGCCACGGGAAATGATTGGCGCGCGATTGAGGCAGGCGCCCATTCCTATGCGGCGCGCGGCGGGTGCTATACCTCGTTAACCCGTTGGGAAGTTGATGATAAAGGGGATCTGAACGGCGTGTTGGAAGTGCCGATGGCGGTGGGAATTGTTGGCGGTGCCACCAAGACCCATCCGGCGGCGCAAGCGGCGTTGGCGATGATGGGGCACCCTTCTTCTGAGCGGTTGGGGCAGGTGATTGTCGCCGTTGGATTGGCACAAAATTTGGCGGCATTGCGGGCATTGTCGGGCGAGGGAATTCAGAAAGGGCATATGGCGCTTCATGCACGCAATATCGCGATTATGGCGGGCGCGACGGGGGCGGATGTAGCGTTGGTCGCTAACGCGATTGTTGCGGCCGAGGATATTTCGCTGGGGCAAGCCAAGCAAGTGTTGGCCGGTTTGTAGGGTGGCCTAAGATGGGCAATTTCGACCGCACGGTCAGGTTTGAGTTGACAATAGCCGCGAGACGCGGCACAAATATTTCATGGAATCACGGGGAAAATGAAAGAAACCTAAATAGGTGAAGCAAATACATCAATTATTTCGCTTGCTGCCTTGATGGTTACAAATCCAATAACTAGGAGCGTTGCAACTTTAGTGGGACGGGCGAAATGAACTTGAAAAACTCCAGCGCTTCAGAAGTGGCTGCGGCGGGTCGCTATAGCCCAAAGCAATGCCTGTCGTCTGTGTGGCGCAAATGAACGGACGTCTCGTTTTTGATGCCCCGACAGCGCCATTGGTGCCAATAGCGCAGAGCGAACAGTTGTTTCCGGTGCGCCGCATTTTCTGTGTCGGGCGCAATTATGCGGCCCATGCGGCGGAAATGGGCCACGATGTTGATCGCGAAGCCCCGTTTTATTTCACCAAATCACCGTCAGCTATTTGCCTATCAGGTCAAACGGTTGCCTATCCTCCGGGCACCGAGAATTATCATCACGAGATGGAATTTGTGGTTGCGTTGGACGGGCCGGCGTTTCGGGTGTCGGTCGAGGACGCGCCGCAATCTGTGTTTGGCTATGCCTGCGGATTTGACATGACGCGGCGGGACCGGCAGCAAGAGGGCAAGGACAAACGGCGGCCTTGGGATCTTGGGAAAGACGTGGAAAATTCGGCCGTCATTGGTGCGATAACGCCGGTTGCCGATTTCGGACCCCTCGCAGATCAGGCGATTTCGTTAACGATCAATGGCGAGACACGGCAACAGGCAACATTGGCGGATATGGTGTGGTCGGTGGCGGAAATCATCGCGCATCTGTCGCAGTATTATCATTTGAGGGCCGGTGATCTGATCTATACAGGAACACCGGCGGGGGTTGGTCCGGTTGAGGTTGGCGATGTGTTGCATGGCACGGTTTCGGGGGTGGACCCTGTTGAATTGGTGATCGGGGAACGCGAGATATGAAATTCTATGGATATTTCCGCAGCTCGTCCGCGTATCGTTGCCGAATAGCGTTTAATATCAAAGGGTTGGGTTGTGATTTCGAGAGCGTTCATTTAAAGAGCGGGGCGCAGAAATCGACGGAATATGCGGCGTTGAATCCGCAAAAACTGGTGCCGACATTGGTGACGAATGGCGGGTTGGAATTGACCCAATCGCTCGCCATTATCGAGTGGCTCGACGAGACCTATCCAGAGGTTTCCCTGTTACCGGACGATATTGATTTGCGTGCACAAGTGCGAGCATTTGCACAGATCATCGCCTGTGAAATTCACCCGTTACAAAACCTGCGGGTGCTCAAATATATCGGCGCAAACCTTAACGCGGGGAGCGACGAAACCAGTGCATGGCTTGGTCATTGGCTCTATGAGGGGCTAGCGGCGTGCGAGGCGATATTGCAAAAAAACGGGCGTGATACGGCGTTTTGTTTTGGCGATGCGCCGGGGCTTGCCGATCTTTGTCTAGCGCCGCAAATTTTTTCTGCGACGCGATTTGGCGTGGATATTTCGGCGCTCACGCGGATCAATGACATCAACGCGGCCTGTGCGGCGCTACCGGAATTCCGGAACGCAGAACCTGCGCGGCAACCCGATTACGAGGAGTGAATATAGAAGGCTTATAGCATAAACTTATGCCTGTGATGGCCTTTGGAGTGGATTAATAGCGCGCGCGCTGGAATAGTGGTGCAATATCTCGAACGGAACCGAAGACGACCCAAACGACCAGAAACCACCCGTGCCTAGAGGAATTAATAGGGCGGGACATGTTGAACCATAGGGAGGAAACCAACATGAATTTTGTAAAAACAGCCCTGCGTAGTATCGCAGTAACAGCCCTTGCCGCGGGGCTTAGCACTGCGGCCATGGCGCAGGAAGTGACTTTGAAAATGCACCAGTTCCTGCCACCGCAGGCCAATGTGCCAAAGCTTATTCTTGATGTATGGGCCGACAAAGTCGAGGCCGACAGCGAAGGGCGCATCAAAATCGAGCGCTACCCGTCCATGCAATTGGGTGGACGTCCACCGGAACTGGCCGATCAGGTTGTTGATGGCATTGCCGATATCGTGTGGACCGTTTCGGGCTATACGCCGGGTCGTTTCCCGCAATCCGAAGTGTTTGAATTGCCGTTCATGATGACCAAGGCGGCACAAACATCGGCGGCCTATTGGGAATTTGCCGAAGCCAACATGATGGACAAAGATTTTGCCGATTTGAAGGTTCTTGGCCTTTGGGTGCATGGTCCCGGTATGATCCACTCGCAAGATCCGATCACCACACCGGCCGATTTGAACGGTGTTAAAGTGCGCGCACCCACACGTATCATCACCAAAATGTTTGGCGAATTGGGCGCAACCCCGATCGGCATGCCATTGCCAGCGGTTCCAGAAGCCCTGTCCAAAGGCGTGATTGACGCGACGGTTATTCCTTGGGAAGTGACAACAGCGTTCAAAATCTCGGAATTGGTGGGCAACCACACCGAGTTTGGCGATCAGTCGCTTTATACAACCACGTTCCTGTTTGCGATGAACAAAGAGGTATACGCGGG
>JAUZRV010000238.1 GCA_030950105.1 Rhodobacterales bacterium
AGCATTGCCCTGCCGACCGCCTGTCCGCACCGGGAAACGCTGGTCTCGATGATGGGGAGTATCAATGCTCAAAGCCCATGAGCAACGCGGCATCAGCCGCCCGAACACCCCCAGATATCAACCTTCAACGCACACTCTAAGCTCAGTTCAAAACGCCGCCGTCAACCCGGCCGATCCAGTGCGCCGGAAGGAAATACCCGGAGGCTGATGAATAATTCGGGCTAATTCGAAACCGGTGCCCGACAACCATTTTGCGCATCTGGGCACCAAATTCATGTTCGGACAAGGCCACCGCAAATTCTTCGCGTGGGTCGAAAAACCATTCCATCGGCAGCGAAAGTTTCTGGCAAAATTGATAGATCAATTCGGGGCGCGGCATGGATTGGCCGCTCAGGTAGCGGTTGAATTGCGTCCGATTGACACCGATAAGCGCACAGGCCTGTTTCACCGACCCGACCATATTGACCGCATAACGCAATTTTTGTCGAAAAACTTCGCGCAGTTCGGGCAATGGCGTTACCTCGGACTGCATCAATTCCTTTTTTGATAACATCTATAAATCTCCGCATCCAATACCTGCACACCCAATGATTTAAAAGATTCAAACTCACTCTACCCTGCACTGTATCACATTTTTTGAGATTACCCAAATACCTGTGACGTGAATATGCGTCACAGTGCACCATAATTGAGGCATCAGTTTGAAAAATAATGCTTTTTATTCTTGAAAACTAACTTCATAGTCGTATGAAAGAGCAATTGTTGGTAACATTCAAGGAAACCTAAATGGACGGAATATTAATCTTCTTCGATGACCAACAAACAGACGCATTTGTGTGGAGCGATTCAAAAGATTCAGGCCTTAATGTGCTACAAAAATCACAATTCCCCGAAATCTGGGATCTGCTTGAAATCGGCAGCTCCCTGCGATTCAACGCACGGCCATCGGCGGCAATTTGTTATGTCACCGATGTCTTGGAAGTGAACGGACAAAAGACCGCCTAACCCGAATTATTCATCAGACTCCGGGTATTTCCTTCCGGCGCACTGGATCGGCCGGGTTGACGGCGGCGTTTTGAACTGAGTTTAGAGTGTGCGTTGAAGGTTGATATCTGGGGGTGTTCGGGCGGCTGATGCCGCG
>JAUZRV010000239.1 GCA_030950105.1 Rhodobacterales bacterium
GCGGCATCAGCCGCCCGAACACCCCCAGATATCAACCTTCAACGCACACTCTAAACTCAGTTCAAAACGCCGCCGTCAACCCGGCCGATCCAGTGCGCCGGAAGGAAATACCCGGAGGCTGATGAATAATTCGGGCTAGGTAAGTGCATCTGAAGTTCTAGAGATTGCTTACCCTAAGATAGTTGGCCGCGGAATCTTACAGAATTTGATCTTGACCCGTGCCACGCACGGGCAGCGCCTGACCCTCCCCACGGGAGGGCGCTTTGCACCCACCCAGGGTCAGGCGCTGCCCTTTGTTGGGTCTTCGTTCAGTTCGCGCACAAACCCGTGACTTGACTTCTACACCAAAATACATGCAAGTATTGCGATGCATCATATATTCAGGTAGTAAGATACGAAGTAACACTCGCTACAACGCTCGAATGGGAGAATCGAATGCTGGACGCCGACATAAGCAATGCCAAATCCATGTCAATCATTGTGACCAAAGGGTCGCTTGATTGGGCCTATCCGCCATTCATTCTGGCCACCACTGCGGCTGCGATGGATGTTGAAGTATCCATGTTTTTCACGTTTTACGGCCTGCCGCTGTTGAAAAAAGAACTCGATATGAAACTCACCACATTGGGCAATCCTGCGATGGAAATGCCAATGGCCGGTATGCATGTCAAAATGCCAAACATGGTGTCGATGATCCCCGGTGTTGACCGCGCGGCCACCACCATGATGAAAAACCTGATGAAAAAGAAAGGCGTCGCCAGCATCGAAGACCTGCGCGAAGCCTCGGTTGATCTCGATATCCGCATGATCGCCTGCCAAATGACCCTTGATCTGTTTGAATATGACAAAAAAGACATGATCGACGGGATCGAAATCGGCGGCGCGGCCACATGGGTCGAAATCGCAACCAAATCCGATATTAACCTCTTTATCTAATCCATACCAATACACTAGGGAGAACGACTATGGCCGAACATCTGCTGAACGCTGAAGGGCTTAACTGCCCGTTGCCAATTCTGAAAGCCAAGAAAATGCTCAAAACCGTGCCTGCGGGCGAGATTTTGAAAATTCGCTCGACTGATCCGGGGTCGGTTGCCGATTTTGCCGCGTTCTGTAACCAGACCGGCAATGAATTGGTTAGCTCGTCGTCGGAAGGTGACATTTACCTGTTCGAAATCAAACGCACATAACGCGGTTTGAAATTTGAGATTTTGAAATGCCTCGCAGGTTATGCGGGGCATTTTTCGTTAAAGCGACGGGTTAACCGTAAGCGATGCGCAGAGGCCGTCCATTTTTGATCTTTCCCGCCGACGGGTATGCTGATCTTTTCCTCAAGATCAGAAACTTGGAGGGGAGCTACAAATGGAGCAACATTTGTTAGTGGAGCCAGTGGGCACCACAAAT
>JAUZRV010000024.1 GCA_030950105.1 Rhodobacterales bacterium
TTCGCCAAGCAAGTCGTCAGCGTTTTGCACACCGTCAAGAAGTTGGTCTAATAAGTCCTTGGAAATTGTCATCGTTGTCATGCTCCTTTGTTGCAGAAGCATGGACCAAATTACTCATACACAGAAGATCGGACACTCTCCGAGGGCGGTTTGCGCTTTGACGAAGTCTTGCAAATTGCCGAAATCCTCAAACGTGAAGGCGCGGTTGATTTCTTTAATTGCAACGTAGGCCGCATGGATACCGAGATCAAACTGGTTGAGGAAAACATGCCGGGGATGAGCCGACCATTACCACGCTTTATATCTCGGCGATTTCGATCACTCTGGCCTCGATCGTGGCCATATTCGGCGCGGTGGCCAAACTGTCCTCAAACGGATTTGCCTACGCGATAGCCAGCTTTTACACATCGTTCTTTCGCGGCTTGCCACTGTTGATGCAGGTCTATCTGATCTATCTTGGTCTGCCGCAACTGGGCTATGTGATTGACGCAGTCCCGGCGGGTATTCTGGCACTGACATTGTGTTACGGCGCCTACATGACCGAAATTTTCCGCGCGGGTATTCAGTCGATCAACAAGGGCCAGTGGGAAGCGTCGCGTTCCATGGGGTTCAAATTCGGGCTGACCATGCGGCGGATCATCCTGCCACAAGCCATGCCTTTGATCATCCCGCCCACCGGAAACCAGTTCATCGCCATGCTCAAAGACAGCTCTCTGGTGTCGGTCATCGGGGTTTACCGTGGTTGCGATGCGGACCGCATCACGGCGAAACTCTTCTGTGTATCTGATTGCCATCTATTTTCTCCTTCATCGCAAATATCGCTCGAAAGAGACCGGAACTAAACCGTGACAAGACCAATACAACCCATAACCGGTTGGCCCCGCCTCGTAGCAAACCTCAACGCGATCAAAACGCGCAGCCAATTTCTTGAGAAACCTCTGGATAGAAACAGGGGCCGTAGAAATTGTCCCCCAGTCCCGGATCTCACCGTTCCTGCCATCATCTGCAACCGAAACCGCCAATGTGGCCTTGGAAGCATCAAGCCCAACGAAAACTACTTTTTCTTTGGTGTTCATAGCAATCCTCCAAAAATGAAGGGCAACACAATGTTTAGTCCAACTGGAGTGAGTATAAAACCTCACCGCACTAAACTGCCCTGCAAAAGACATGCGGTCTTACACAAAATGATCGAACTCGGAAGACCCATGTTCGAACAAATCGCATGACCAAAATCATGGGAAAGGGCGACTTGCGGCTAAACTCTGATCCCTGCAACAAGCCCCTCCCAATCAGGGAAGGCCTTTACAAACACCTTTATTTCGTCCGAATTCCTCAAGAAAAGGTGATATTATCTACCGCTTTTTCCTATCAGGTATCTTGCCTCGCAAGATCCAAAATTAAAACGTCGGAAATGACATCCCCCATTATTTTTCTAGCTGTTTCCATCAAAGCGTTACGCAAAATATCCATATTGTTCGAATTGGTAAATGCCCCCTGAAACCCACCCATGTTTGCGTGGTCAAACAAAACCTGCAAGAAAGCGTCGCGCAACTTCGGCTCCCGCAAATACACGGCTTCTTTTTTGCCAACGCCAACTTCAACGCTCAGCGACATAACTACCATGGCCTCAATTCGACCATCAGATACAACCGGCACAACAAACTGATTATTCAGTTTAACAAATTCGCTTGTCATTGCTTCCTCGCTATCAACTAGTTCCTCCTCATCCTGCATATCCGCCGCCATATGTTGGGTTTCACCGCAAGGATTGATTTCAACAACCTCCACTGGTGCCGGCTTTAACATCAAACCCGCACCAACGCCTGCGCCAACGCCAATGAGTGCCAGAAGAATAGGGAAAATCTTTTTCATTATCTTACCTTTCTAAAACGGCAGAAGCGCGTCAAGGATCTGTTGACCATATCTTGGTTGCTGCACATCTGTGATTTGTCCACGCCCGCCATAACTAATCCGTGCAGATGCGATTTTGTCATAGGTAATTTCATTCTGCCGAGAGATGTCGGCAGGTCGAACAAAACCACTTACAAGGAGTTCTCGAATCTCGAAATTCACCCTGACTTCTTGGCTGCCCGAAATCGACAATACGCCGTTTGGCAGGACATCCATAATGGTCGCCGCAACCCGCAACTTAAGCTTTTCTTTCCGGCGCACACTTCCATCACCCGTCGAACTACCGGTTGAACTCGTGGAAACTGCGGTGTCCAACGTCGCCCCCGTCGGCAAACTTCCGTTAATTCGCTGCGGTACCCCAAACAATTGCGGGATTCCCAATGTTTCGGATCCTGTTCGGCTTCTTGATGTCGAATTCGAAATTTCGGCTTTCTCATCTATTTCAATGACAACTGTCAAAATGTCACCACGCCGTATCGCGCGGCGGTCACCCAATAACGATTGGCGTCCGGCGCTCCAAAGAGACGCATTTTCGATGGGACGACGCGCGCGCTCTATATCCGCCGGAAGACCAGGATCCATCATCGCCATTTGCGCTGGCGAGCTCGCTAGCGGTGTAAGATCGGGCGGTTTTCCCAAATGATCTAAACGACCACAACCGGAAACCAGTACGACCAACGTCACCCCAAAGATAAAATTTAACTGTTTCATTTCAACACCCTATTGTGAGACTATAACATCGCCGCTTGGCTGAATTCGGCCCGAGACCGTGGCACGGGAAGCCATATTCATTACGCGTATTCGATCGCCCGCGCCGCCACGCATCAAAGAACGACCCTCGGTTGATATCCGCAATCCCCCGCGATCATAGATCAACAAAACGATTTGATTGCGCTCTACAATTGCTGCGGGTCCGACATCCCCCGGTCGAATCGGGCGGCCCGGATAAAGTGCGACACGGGCTTCCAATCCCAACAATTCGTCCAAATTGGAATACGCCCCCGGCACCGTTGCGTTTTTGACGATAAGATCTTCGCGCGACAGAATTGATTGCGCGCGAATTGTATGCGTTGGCACCACCATCTCTGCATGTGCGGGCGCGACCATGAAAACCACCATGACGGGGATCGAAAATATGGCGACAAACAGTTTTTTCATCGGATTTGTGTTGTTGCACCAAGCATCTGGTCTGCCGCCGAAATCACTTTCGCGTTGAGCTCATAAGCCCGCTGCGCCTCGATAAGTTCAGTAACTTCACGCACGGAATCAACTGAGCTATCTTCCAAATACCCTTGCCGCATAGTTCCCAACCCATCCGCGCCAGGTGTGGAAACCACAGCCGGACCGGACGCCTCGGTTTCAACAAAAAGATTGCTGCCCATGGCCTCTAACCCTTTTGCATTGGTAAATCCCGCCAGCGAAAATTGCCCCAATAGCTGCGCTTGGGTAGCGGTCGCAAAATAGGCATAAACTTCGCCATCAGCATTGATCGAAATACTGCGCGCATCGGAAGGAATCACAATTTCTGGAGCAACCGGAAATCCATCAGATGTTACAATCAAACCTTCACCAGTGCGCTTTAATCCGCCATCTCGCGTATAGGCCGCTTGACCCGAGGGCAAAGTCACTTCGAAATATCCCTTTCCATCAATAGCAATATCCAAATCACCATTGGTTTGAGACAACGACCCTTGCGCCAAATTTACAGAAATCGCCGCGGGCCGAACACCCAACCCGAGTTGAACGCCTGTTGGCAAAACCGTGCCATCAGCAGCATTTACCGTTCCTGCTCGTGTAAGTTGCTGGTAGTGTAGATCGGCAAATTCGGCACGACGCGCATTATATCCCGTTGTCGACATATTGGCGAGGTTGTTGGCGATTGTTTCGACTCTCATTTGCTGGGCTGACATCCCGGTAGCCGCAATTTTCAAAGCACGCATTTTACTCTCCTATTCCCTATTTAACAAATGTTTTCAAAGCATTACGAATACGTTCATTTTCCGAATCAAGAAAGCTTTGGCCCATTTCATAGGCACGCTGCACTTCGATCATGCGGGCAATTTGGCTAATCGGATCAACATTGGACCCCTCAAGATACCCTTGTAAAATGGCCGAACTTTCAGTCGGTTCAATGCCGCTATCTGCGCGAAACATCACCCCGTCTTCACGCCGCAGATCCAACGGATCAATAGGTAGAAAAAGCCCGATTTGCGCAAGAGGTCGACCGTTTGAACTCACCGTGCCATCTGAAGATACGCTCAAATCCACCGCATCCGGCGGGATGAAAATTGGCGCGCTCCCACCATCAAGAACACGAAACCCGTCATTTGTAACAAGCTCACCTTGACCATTCGGGGAAAAGCTCCCGGCGCGCGTAAGCCGTTCACCGGCGGGTGTTTCAATCAAAAAGAACCCGTCTCCTTCAATAGCGAAATCGAATTGACCACCCGTCTGGGTTAATGTGCCCTGGTTCAGGGATGTATTATGGATGTTGGCCGTTGCCATAGAAAGGGATGGTGCGCCTTCTACGCGCTTAACATATTCCGAGAAAATTACACCTTCTTGGCGAAATCCTGCAGTGGCCGAGTTTGCAATATTATTCGCCACTACCTGCATTTCCCGCATCAACCCAGACTGCCGTGTAAGCGTCGTATAGCTTGCATTTTCCATGGTTAGCCTCCGATAATAAGCGGAATAATCCGCTCTTGAAAAAACGACACTAAAGTTTGCGTCATAAACCCCATCGACACCCAAAATACGATCACGATCGCGGCCAGTTTGGGCACAAATGTCAGGGTCATCTCCTGAATCGAGGTCAATGCCTGAAACAGCCCAACGCTCACCCCGGCCACCAGAGCAACCGTCAGAATCGGGATCGAGATAATAACCGCAACCCACAAACCCTGACGCAGGGTGTCGTAGAAAATAATTTCTTCCAGCATTGCCTGATACCTTTGCCCTACACAGGCATCCGCAGGATTTCCTGATAGGCCTCAACCACTTTGTTGCGCACGGTCACCGCGGTCTCGACCGCGAGTTCGGTCTGCGCAAGTGCCTGCACCAAAGCATGCGGATCGGCATCGCCCATCATCGCGGCTTTTGCCACATTTTCCCCTTCCTGAAGGGTTGCGGCGAAATCTCGGGCGAGAGTTTGAAAACCCTCGCCAGTCCCACCAGCATCGGCCTTTGGCGCGGTGGCTGGGCGGGAAGCTGCATAATTTTTAGCAGCAAAAAGGGAACGTACATCCATTCTGGATCTCCTTTATCGACGTAAGAGTTCCAACAGGCTTGACGACATTTGCCGCGCCTGATCGAACATTTTAAGGTTTGCCTCATAACTACGCTGCGCTTCACGCGCGTCCGCAATTTCGATAATCAGATCGACATTACTGCCATCGTAATTACCGTTCTCATCCGCAAGAGGGTGCGAGGGGTCAAATATTTGCGCAAAATCGGCCTTGCCGAGGTTCACCCGCCCGGTTTCAACCCGACCATCGGTGCCGCCAGCGCCCATAGTTGCCTCAAAAGAAACCGTTTTGCGCCGGTATCCGGGCGTATCGGCATTTGCGATATTTTCCGATACATGACGCAATCTCTGCGCTTGCGCTTTTAGCCCGCTGGCCGAAATAGATAGAGAATTGGTAAATTCACTCATGATAATGAATCCTTTCTAGCGCCCGATCACGCTGCGCAAAATTCCAAGGGAAGATTTGTAAATTGTCACCGCTCTTTGGTGTTGGCGCTGCGCATCTACGGCCTTCATCATTTCTTCTTCCAAAGAAACTGTATTTCCGTTGGGGTTGGCGACATTGCCATCAACCACCGCCACCGCCGACTGAAACATTGATGAGGAGCCATTCAAATGCCGTGCACGTGTCGCGCGCAATCCGGTATCGGAACCATCGCTTTGATACAAATCCCGAAACGCCCCAAGATCACGCGCCTGATATCCGGGCGTATCCGAATTGGCGATATTTTGTGCCAAAACGTTTTGCCGCGTTGCCGAATGTTTCATCAGCGCACTTGCCATGCGAAATATTTCAATTTTTTCAGACATCAGGGCTTCTCCCTCTTCGGTTTCAATCAACCTTTAACCCTGATTCCTTTAGAAATTGTTTTCATAAGATTATTGAACAGTTTTGGGAGAAATTTATGCATAACGATAATGTCGCCGGTTTGCGCGCCGAAATCGCCACCTTACGGGCCGTTAGAAATGTTGGCCGAATATGCGCAGTAGAAGGCGGCCTTCTCCACGTGCGCGGCCTAGGTGCATCGGCAAAACTCGGGGATCAACTTCGGGTCTACCGGCGCGATGGCAATACGATTGGCGGCGAAGTATTGCGGTTGGGGATGGATGCAATTGTCATGCTGCCCGATGCCGCCGCCGATGGCATCTCTCTTGGTGATCGCGTCGCTTTGCTTGATGCCAATACAATTTCTCCATCCCATTCGTGGATCGGTCGTGTGGTCGACCCCTATGGACAACCCCTTGATGGAGAACCATTATTACGCGGTGAGCAGGATCGCCCGTTGTGCGCAGATCCCCCCGCCCCTGCAACCCGGCGTCCCTTGGGTGAGCGATTGGAAACCGGCATGGCGATTTTCAATACCATGCTGCCGATCGTGCGCGGACAACGTGTCGGCCTGTTTGCCGGTTCCGGTGTCGGAAAATCAAGCTTGCTCGCCCATCTGGCAAAACACATGGAAGCAGATGTTGTGGTCATCGCGATGGTTGGCGAACGGGGGCGCGAACTGCGTGAATTTGTCGATAATGTTTTGGGGCCGGAAGGCATGAAGCGCGCGGTGGTCATCGCTGCCACATCTGATCGCTCTCCTCTGGTGCGTCGTCGATGCGCCTGGACCGCGATGAGTGTCGCCGAATATTTCCGCGATCAGGGCCTGCATGTGCTTTTTCTTGCTGATTCGATCACCCGTTTTGCCGAGGCACACCGCGAAGTTGCCGTCGCCGCTGGTGAAATTCCGTCTTTACGTGGCTATCCGCCCTCAACAGCCCATATGATTATGTCCCTGTGTGAACGCGCCGGCCCTGGCGCCCAAGGTAGCGGTGACATCACCGCCCTGCTTAGTGTTCTGGTTGCCGGCTCTGACATGGACGAACCGGTTTCTGACATTTTACGCGGCGTATTGGACGGGCACGTCATCCTCGATCGCCAAATTGCCGAACGGGGCCGATACCCTGCGATTGATTTGCTGCGCTCTGTGTCGAGGAGCCTGCCCGCCGCCGCATCCGCCGACGAAAACACCACAATTTCCGAAGCCCGCCAACTTCTTGGTGCCTATCACCAATCAGAAATGATGATTCGCGCCGGGCTTTATTCCGAAGGGTCGGACCCGTTATTGGATCGCGCTATCAACATTAATTCAGATCTGGACGCTTATCTTGCCGAATCTGAAACCCAGGGAATTGAAAACAGTTTTGCACGTCTCAAATTGATCTTGCGCCGCGCAGGTGCAAATCGTGCAGCCACAATGCGCCAAGCCGCGCCCGAACGGCCACGGACTGCGCCAGTAGCGCCGCCAAATCAACTGGGCACCCTGCAAAGAGGATAGAATAACAGAAACGCGCGCTAATAGCGGATGACCGAATTTTGCAACAACGTCAGGGCGATTGAGCCGGATGTTGTTGCTTCGAACTCGGCCAGTTGACCCCGCACAAGAAACTTCTGAATCAATTTTTCCTGCATCTCAGGATCTGAAA
>JAUZRV010000240.1 GCA_030950105.1 Rhodobacterales bacterium
CTTGAGGGCGGAGTCTGCCTGAAATCAGGGGAGCGGGGTAAAACAGTCGCGAAAGCGGCCGCAAAACGGCTGGTGCCGTGAACCCGAGCGGCAATCGACAACTTCCGCATGCCGAAAGCCATGTTGTTCAGAGTTTCCTTAAAATACGCGTATTTCCGCGTTACCACGGCTTGCCCATTGTGGTGCGCGCGCGGAGTGCCTATGTCGGCCTCATGCATAGCAAAAAGAAACACCTAAAAGAAACACCTAGATGAACACACCTTTTGACGATGATCCGCTTTTACGTAAACCGGGCCGGTTTGCACGCTTTCGATCGAATTTTTTGACCGGAATCGTGGTGATTGCCCCCGTGGCATTGACGATGTGGCTGGTCTGGTCGGTGGTCGGCTGGATCGACGGCGTCGTTCTGCCATTGGTCCCCAAATCGTTTCAACCAGAACCCTATCTCGGCATCAATCTGCGCGGCGTTGGTTTGGTGTTTTTCTTTGTGTTTACCGTCTTAATTGGCTGGGTTGCCAAGGGCTGGATCGGGCGTTCGTTAATCCGTTGGGGTGAATCGCTGGTGCTTCAAATGCCGGTGGTCCGCACGATCTATTCGGGCGTTAAACAAATCGCCGAAACGGTGTTTAGTCAGGCCGACCGCTCCTTTGAAAAGGCGTGTCTGGTGGAATACCCGCGCAAAGGTCTATGGGTGATCGGGTTTGTGTCGACCGAGGCCAAAGGCGAAGTTGCCGAAAAATCGCAGGCCGGGCGCTTGATGGGGGTGTTTGTGCCAACAACGCCAAATCCGACCTCTGGTTTTTTGCTGTTTGTGCCAAAAGACGACATTATCGAACTTGATATGTCGGTGGAACAGGCCGCAAAACTGGTGATTTCGGCGGGTCTTGTTTATCCCAACGGCAAAGATCCAACTGTTCCTGTGGAAGACAACGCGGACGCGTAATATCGGTTCTCCAGTGGTCCGATAGAACACGGTTTCCGAAAGATGTTCATCAAGATGATGCCAAAAAAAAACGCCAGCACGAAGCTGGCGTTAAGTTATTGAGGCAGGTTTCATACAGGCAAGAAACCTATCGAGCAGTAAGGTACCTATAAACCTTAAGACGCTGTCTTCCAAGTGAAAAGTTTGAAGTTGCGGGATTCCGAGGATAGGCTAATGGTTAATAAAACAAGGGCATTGAGGGATTGTTGCTAAAATGGGATCAGTATTTTTCCAACTCGGGCGCGGGTTTCTCGCAGGTTTTCTGCTCATTCTAGGGGTGATTCCAGCAATTTCCGCCCCCCAACATGGCATAGCTATGTATGGGGAGCCTGCCCTACCACCGGATTTTGTGTCTCTGCCTTATGCGAACGCCGATGCGCCCAAAGGCGGGCGGGTGGTGATTGGCAACACTGGCGGCTTTGATTCCCTTAATCCATTGGTCCGCAAGGGCACCGCGCCATGGCAGCTTAGATTTTTGAACTACGAAAGTTTGATGGGCCGCAGTTGGGATGAACCGTTCACACTTTATGGATTAATCGCCGAATCGGTCGAAACATCCGATTCGCGCAATTGGGTCGAATTCACCCTGCGCGAACAGGCGCGCTTTGCCGACGGTAGTCCGGTCACTGTGGAAGACGTGATCTGGTCCTACGAGGTTCTCGGCACCAAAGGCCACCCGCGGTATCGTGGATTTTGGGAAAAAATCGAGACCATCGAGGCCACCGGCCCGCGCACATTGCGCATTACCTTTAATGTGGCCGATCGCGAACTTGCCTTGATCGCGGGCTTGCGGCCCATTTTCAAGAAATCCGGCTGGGAAGGCGTTGATTTCGCCAATGCCGGCAATGATCAACTGCCGGTCACCAGCGCACCCTACCAAATCGCCGAACACGAGATTGGGCGGTTTATGGTGCTGCGGCGTGATCCCGATTATTGGGGGCGTGATTTGCCGTTGCGGCGCGGCGTTGCCAATCTTGATGAAATACGGATTGAATTTTTCGGTGACGCAACCGTCAAATTCGAGGCGTTCAAAGCCCAGGTGTTGACGGTTTTTCGCGAGGGCAACGCCGAAAAATGGGCGCGCCAATATGGATTTCCGGCGGTGACCCGCGGGGATGTGATCAAATCGGAAATTCCCCATCAAAAACCCACCGGCATGACCGGATTTGTGATGAACACGCGGCGCGGCCAATTTGCTGATATTCGCGTGCGCGATGCCTTGATGCACGCGTTCAATTTCGAGGCCATCAACGACACCATGACCGGCGGGCGCCAACCGCGCATTGCCTCATATTTTTCAAATTCGACATTGGGCATGGAAACCGGCCCCGCCACCGGACGGGTTGCGCAATTGCTCGCGCCGTTTGCCGACGATCTGCCCCGCGAGGCGATTGACGGCTATGAATTTCCCAAAGGCGATGGCAGCCAGCGCAACCGGCGCAATATCCGCCGCGCCATGGCACTGTTGCAAGACGCCGGTTGGGATGCGGTAAACGGGGTGATGCAAAACGCAAATGGCGTGCCGCTCACTTTTAATATTCTGCTGCGTCAGGGATCAAAAGAACAACAAGGCATCGCCAGCATTTTCATCAAATCACTGGAACGGCTTGGCATCACGGCGACGATTGAAACCGTGGACAACGCGCAATTTGTGGCCCGCTTGAAGGATTATGATTTCGACATGACCTGGAAACGCTGGGATTTGTCGCTTAGCCCGGGCAATGAGCAACGTTATTATTGGGGCGCCCAAGGCGTCAGCACACCGGGCACACGCAATTATATGGGCATGGATGTGCCCGCCGCCGAAGCGATGATTGATCATATGCTTTCAACCACAAGCCGTGAAGAATTTGTCGCGGCGGTGCGCGCGCTTGACCGGATTTTGACCTCGGGGCGCTATGTGATCCCGATCTACCAATATAGTATCGGACGTATCGCGCATGACAAGGCGTTGCATTTTCCCGATCGTTTGCCGATATACGGGGATCGCCTGGTCTGGATGCCCGAGGTCTGGTGGTTTCAAGAGGATTGAAAATATGAAAATACTGGTTTTATGCACCGGCAATTCGGCGCGCTCGATCTTGCTTGAAAACCTGCTGAACCGTCTTGGGAAATCCCGCGTTGAGGCGTTTTCTGCCGGATCGCACCCCACCGGCGTGGTGCATCCGCAAACGTTGGAATTGCTGCGCTCCAAAGGCTACGATGTGGCGGGCCTGCGCTCCAAATCCTGGGATGAATTTTCGGGTGAAAATGCCCCGGTGATGGATTTGGTGATCACCGTCTGTGGTTCTGCTGCGGCCGAAACCTGTCCAATCTGGCCAAGCACAACACAGGGGTTTCCGCTGCGCGCCCATTGGGGGATTGACGATCCCGCCGCCGCAAAATCCGAAGATTGGCCCGCCGCATTTTCACAGGCCTATACACGCCTTGCCGGGCGCGCAAACGCGTTTATCGCCTTGCCGTTTGAAGATATGGCGCGCGCCGATTTGCAGGCGGCGCTTGATGACATCGGCAATTCAAGCGCGTGACGTTACCCAAAGAATACTGGCGTCTTCGGTGCTTGTGGAAATGACATTATGGCCCATAGAGGCATCATAATAGGCGCTATCCCCGCGCCGCATCTCGATAGGTTCGTAAAACTCGGTATAGAGGCGGATCACCCCCGTTAAAACCAGCAAGAATTCTTCGCCGTCATGGCGCACCCAGCCGTCAAATTCTTCAATTGAACGGGCGCGGATACGGGCGCGATACGGCATCATCCGTTTTTGGGTCAGGGTCTCGCCGAGAAGTTCATGTTCATAGGTGACGGTGGCGTGTCCGGTCCCCTCGCCTGCTTTTGTTACCGTCAAACGCCCGTTAATCTGATCCTGAACCGGCGGCGTAAACAATTGCGGCACGGTGATTTCAAGGCCGATCGCCAGCTTTTTCAACGCCTCGTAGGTCGGCGACATCTGACCATTTTCGATTTTTGACAGGGTAGAACGCGCCAATCCTGCCTGACGCGCCGCTTGTTCCAAGGTCCACCCGTGCGATTTGCGCAAATCCCGCACCCGTTGACCAAGATTAAGGGGTTCGGCGCTCGCGTCATCCCCGGTGTCACGGACGATGTTGATCAGGCCAATCGGATTGTTACACGCGTTTTTTGTGGACATAGGCGATCTATAATCTGCGCACCCCGCTCTTGCAACTCACCATGTGGGCAACTACCAAGCGCATATGCATTCCCTGTCACTCTCTCTATTTGATCAAGGGCCAAGCACGCCTTGCCCTACGCCCTTTAATCTTGCGGCCTATGTTCTGGCGCGCGCCGATACGCAGCCCGACAAACCCGCATTGGGGATTCTCGGACGTGTTGACGCAAGGTTCTGGAGCTATCGCGCCTTGAAATCTGCGGTGTTGGGCACGGCCACCGGCCTGTTGGCACAGGGCCTTGTGCGCGGCGATATCGTTCTGCTGCGCCTTGGCAATACGGTTGATTTCCCGCTGGCCTATCTCGGGGCGATTGCAGCCGGATTGGTGCCGGTGCCCACCTCGTCACAATTGAGCGAGGTCGAGGTTGCGCATATCATCACAACCCTGAAACCGACGCTGATATTGCAAAGCGCGGGCGTGGCGTGCCCGCAAGATTGCGGCGTTCCTGTGATCGGCGAGGCCGCTCTTGAAGACATGCAATCCTTGCCGCCAGCCGCCTTTGACATGGGCGATCCTGATCGTTTGGCCTATATTATCTACACCTCGGGCACCTCGGGTGTGGCGCGTGCGGTTGGCCATGCCCATCGCGCGATTTGGGCGCGGCGCATGATGTATAAGGGCTGGTATGATCTACACGAAAGCGACCGGATGTTGCATGCTGGCGCTTTCAACTGGACCTATACACTGGGCACCGGATTGATGGATCCGTGGAGCATGGGCGCCACCGCATTGATCCCGCAAGCGGGCACCGAACTGAACGAAATTCCCGAATTGTTAAAGCACCATCACGCCACGATTTTTGCCGCCGCCCCCGGGGTTTACCGCAAAATCCTTGCAGGTGATTTTCCGGACTTACCGGAATTGCGCCATGGCTTGGCCGCAGGTGAAAAACTCTCGACACAGATCCGCAAGGACTGGAACGCCAAAACCGGATGCAAAGTCTATGAGGCCTTTGGCATGTCGGAGTGTTCCACCTTTATTTCGGGAAGTCCGGCCCATCCCGCCGGTTCGGGCGCCTTGGGGCAACCGCAAAACGGTCGACGCGTGGCCGTTGTTGACGAAAACGGCCCTGTGGCCATTGGACAGGAAGGCACGATTGCGATTGACCGGCGTGATCCGGGTTTGATGATCGGATATATCGGCGCGCCGACCGAAACCGCCGCCAAAATGCAAGGTGACTGGTTTCTCACCGGCGATCGCGCGGTGATGGCGGCGGATGGGCAGATCACCTATCTGGGGCGGCGCGACGATATGATGAATACGGGCGGCTATCGGGTTTCCCCGCTCGAGGTCGAGGCAGCAATGCTTGCCCATCCCGATATTGACGAAATCGGTGTGACTGATATGGAGGTCAAACCGGATGTGCGCATTATCATCGCTCTTTATACGTCTCAAACCGCTATCCCCGAGGGTCGTTTGCTCGACTTCGCCGCCAAAAATCTGGCGCGTTACAAATGCCCGCGTGTGTTTATGCGCGTAGAGGCCCTGCCGCGCGGGGCCAATTCAAAACTTCTGCGCCGTGCAATGGTGCCAATTTACAAGGCAATACTATGATTAAACTCGATATTATTTCCGATCCGATTTGCCCGTGGTGCTATATCGGCAAGGCCTATCTTGATAATGCCTTGTCCGAGCGCCCCAATCACGATTTCCAAATTGAATGGCATCCGTTTCAACTTAACCCCGAAATGCCGGCCGACGGGATGGAGCGTCGCGCCTATCTCGAGGGGAAATTTGGCGGCACCAAAGGCGCTTTGGCCGCCTATGCCCCGATTGTTGAGCGCGCCGAGGCGGCGGGCCTTGGTATTGATTTTGCCGCGATTAAACGCACCCCAAATACGCTTGATGCCCATCGCCTGATCTATTGGGCCGGTGTCGAGGGCTGCCAAACCGCCGTGGTTTCGGCGTTGTTCAAGGCGTATTTCGTCGAGGGGCGCGATATTGGCGATGTTGAAACCCTTGCCGATATTGCCGACGGGTCGGGTATGGATGCCGCCGTGGTCCTGCGCCTGTTGGCGTCGGATGCCAATCTCGAAGAGACCCGCGCCAAAGATGCCTCGGCGCGCGAAATGGGGGTAAATTCGGTGCCCACGTTTATCGTGGATGGCAAGCACGCGGTGCCCGGGGCGCAACCCGCCGAACTGTGGCTTCGGGTGATGGACGAAATCGCAGAGAAGCAAGCGCAATCGTGAGTGTGCCCTCATGAATATTCTACGCGTCGCATTTCTGGTTTCAACTTTGGCATTTGTGGTGATGACCGGCACGATCTTCTTTCACTTTGTCGAAGGGTGGTCATGGCTCGACAGTTATTTCTTCACCGTGATCACGCTGTCGACGGTTGGATATGGCGTGTTGGTGCCGGTTACCGCACTTGGGAAAATTGCGACAACGGTGTTCATTTTTGTGGGTCTGGGGATTTTCGCCGTGGTGATCCAGCAATTTGGAAAATTCACCATGCGTAAACGCGAGGAGCATACAGAATGGTTGTTGGCCCTGCTTGGCAACAAAGAAGATACCACTATGGAAGTGGACGCCGCAAATGAAGATGAAAGCCCGCATAAATGACTGTTGAAGCAACGAACGCACCGGTTAAATCCCGCATGCCCAAAGTCGAATTTATCGCCCTGATTGCGATGATGATGGCGACCGTGGCGTTTTCGATTGATTCCATGCTGCCCGCCCTGACCGATATTGGCCGTGAACTAAGCCCCGATGACCTTAACCGCGCGCAACTTATCCTGACGTCATTTGTGATTGGCATGGGGCTGGGCACTTTTTTCACCGGCCCGTTGTCGGATGCTTTTGGCCGCAAGCCGGTGATCTTGGTTGGGGCGGTGATCTATATCGCCGCCTGTGTGCTTGCCTGGGCCGCGCCCACGCTTGAACTGGTTCTGGCGGCGCGGGTGGTGATGGGCCTTGGTGTGGCCGCGCCGCGCATTGTTGGCATCGCGTTGGTGCGTGATCTTTATGCAGGGCGTGAAATGGCGCGGATCATGTCGTTTGCAATGATGATTTTCACATTGGTGCCCGCAGTTGCCCCGCTTTTGGGCACCGCTGTGATTGCAATTGCCGGCTGGCGCGGAATTTTCGTCAGTTTTATCCAGTTTTCGACGCTGGTCACCGCTTGGCTGTGGATACGCCTTGATGAACCTTTGGCCGTGGCCGACCGGCGTCCGCTTAAAATCACCAAAATGAAATCGGCCATTGCGCAGATATTTCGCCATCCGACGGTGCGCATCACCATCGCGGTTCAGGCGCTTAGCCTTGGCATGTTGTTCACCTCGATCAGCATGATCCAGCAGGTGTTCGACATCTCGTTCGGGCGCGCCGAAAGTTTCCCGTTGTGGTTCGCCGGAATTGCGCTGGTTTCGGGCACCGCGAGTTTGCTGAATGCCGCCCTTGTCATGCGTTTGGGGATGCGGCGACTGGTGTCGTGGACATTGGGCGTGCAGATCATCATGTCGGGCGTGGTAAGCCTGCTTTACCTGTCCGGCCTGCCCATCGAGGTGCTGTTTTATGTGTTCATCGTCTGGCAGGTTTCGGTGTTTTTTCAGGCCGGAATGACCCTCGGCAATCTCAATGCGATGGCGATGGAACCGATGGGTCATATCGCGGGCATGGCGGCAAGTATTATCGGTGGTATTTCAACAGTTCTTGCGGCGGCAATGGCGATTCCGGTGGGCCTTATGTTTGATGGCACGCCGCTGCCGCTTACCATCGGGGTTTGTATCGAGGCCATTCTTGCCTTTGCCTTGATGATGTTGATCAAGCGGATCGAAGCGCGCGTCAGCTAATTCCTTAACAAAACCCTCTATAAAAACGGGCGAAATCTTGGTAAATAGTATGGTATACTATTGCATACAGTCTTTCCAACCACGTAAAACTAGGGTATGAGGCGCCAAGACCGACATTAACGACCCATAT
>JAUZRV010000241.1 GCA_030950105.1 Rhodobacterales bacterium
CGGCATCAGCCGCCCGAACACCCCCAGATATCAACCTTCAACGCACACTCTAAACTCAGTTCAAAACGCCGCCGTCAACCCGGCCGATCCAGTGCGCCGGAAGGAAATACCCGGAGTCTGATGAATAATTCGGGCTAGGTATCGGCTTTCCCTGCGCCTTATTTCCGCCACATTGCGGACACAATAGCCTCCCTAGTGGGTGGAAATTCAACAACCGCGATATGTGCCACTTCAAACCCGTTACTAATAATTTTTTGAATTAAATGAATACTTTATTCTGAGAATCTCCTGTGCTAGCGTGAGGGTAATAAACAAAGCCAGTCGGATAACCGGCGGCACGAGGCAGAGTAAAGGTTAATATTGTGAAGGTTCGGCGTAGGCAGCCGGCCCGGTTGGGCCTATTCATATTCGCAGCATTCTGGATGTTGATCGTTGTGCCGCTAAGCGCGGTTGCGGCGCCCTATGCGGCGTTCGTCATTGATGCACGCACCGGAAAAGTGCTTCATTCGCGCAATGCCGATACCAAATTGCACCCGGCATCGCTTACCAAAATGATGACCCTCTATGTGGTGTTCCAGGCGATTGAACGCGGTGAAATATCCCTTGATACTGTGGTCAAGATTTCCTCGAACGCGGCAAACGAACAGCCTTCAAAACTTGGCCTCAAGGCGGGTCAAAAAATTAAATTGCGCTACCTTATCCGCGCCGCTGCCGTCAAATCCGCCAATGATGCCGCCACCGCATTGGGCGAAGCGATTTCCGGCACCGAGGCCCGTTTCGCGCGCCGGATGACCGCCACCGCACGGGCCCTCGGGATGACGCGCACCACCTTTAAAAACGCCCACGGCCTCACCGCAACCGGCCATTTGTCGACTGCCCGCGATATGACAACTCTTGGCCGGCACCTGTTTTTTGATTACCCGCAGTTCTACAATCTGTTTTCGCGCCGCACCACCGATGCCGGCGTGCGCGAAGTTTCCAATACCAACCGGAAATTTCTCGCGGCCTATAAAGGGGCTGACGGGATCAAAACCGGCTACACCCGTGCCGCGGGTTTCAATCTTGTTGCTTCTGCACAACGCGGGCAGGAACGCATCATCGCCACGGTTTTTGGCGGGCGTTCCACCGCATCCCGCAATGCCAAAGTGGCCGAACTTCTCGATCTCGGGTTTCGTCGTGCCCCGTCACGCGCCAATATTCGCCAACCTTCCAAACCCGCCTATAACGCCCCCGCCGCGCCGATCGTTATAGCGGGCAACAATTCTGCCGCCCCCTCTGGACGTGGCAAAACCATCCGCGTTATTCGCGCCGTCACGACAAGCTTGCGACCCATTGCACGCCCTCGCATCACGTCCACCGAACCGGTGCTTGTAGCAGGGGCCGCCGAAACCGCCGGAACCAAAGACAGTATAGAACAGGCCCTTATCGAGGCACAGGCCGTCACGGTGGCCGAGCTTGCGCCTGCGCCGGCATCCGCGACATCTTCCGCCACGCCTCCCCGCATCAAACCAACCGCACGGCCCAGTAACCTGATTTTGGCCAGCGCCACCCCCGACACCACGCCAAGACCCGAACCCGCACGCGAAGTTGTCACCCGCGCGTCCACATCCGGTGGTGAAAACTGGGGTATCAACGTTGGCCGCTATCCGAGCCGCTACAAGGCCGAGCGCGTGTTGTTAAAAACCGCGTTGAACGAGATGAGCACCCTTGACGGGTCATTGCGCCGCGTCATCAAACGCACCAGCGGCTTTGACGCCAATTTTCTGGGGCTAACCCGTGACCGTGCCGATCTTGCCTGCCGTCGCCTTCAGGCACGCAATGTGACCTGCTTTATAATTGGTCCGGGTTGATCCGGTGATATCAGGGCTTGGGATGATCGTCCCATTCATCCGACAATATGCGTTGGCTCGACCCTTCGGGATCGTCATATTGATTGCTGCGGATCGTATAGATAAACGCAGCCAACCCTACCCCGCCAAGGATTAGGGATATTGGTATCAGATACGCCAGTATTTCCATAGCTCGTTACTTTCTTGCCAACCGCAAAGCATTAAGGGACACGGTAATCGAAGACGCCGACATCGCCAACGCAGCAACCAACGGTGTGGCAAAACCCGCCACCGCAATCGGCACTGCAATCACATTATAAAGCGTCGCAATGGTGAAGTTTTCGCGGATCCGTTTGGTCGCTGCCTTGGCGGTTTCCAACGCAAACGGAATAGGGGATAGATCCCCGCCCAGCAAAACAATATCACTGGCCACGCGCGCCGCATCAAGGGCGCTCGCCGGTGAAATCGACACATGTGCCCCCGCCAAGGCGGCCGTGTCATTCAACCCGTCCCCAACCATAAGAACCTTGTGGCCAGCCTCCATAAGGGCGCTTACCCTTGCTGCTTTATCCGCTGGCAATGCCTCGGCGGTCCAGTCGGAAATGTTCAAGCGTTCGGCCAGATCACGCACACTGCCGGTTGTATCGCCCGATATCAGCAGCACATTTTTGCCCGCTTTTATCAAACCCGATACTGCATCGGCTGCGCCCTCGCGCAAACGGTCGGTAAACACAAAATCCGTCGCAGCGGACGCGCCTATTTGCAGCCACGCGGCGGTGTCATCCCCCGCCGTTGCCCCAACCCAGTTTGCCCGCCCAAGCCGGACCTGCAAACCGTTCCACCGCGCCTCGGTGCCATATCCGGGCACTTCTTTAATATCGGTTAGGTCCGCAGGCACATACCCCGCGCCCCGCAATGCCACCGCCAAAGACACCGATAACGGATGCGACGATCCTGCCGCCAACCCAAGGACAACGGCCATATCATCGGGATTTTGCGCGGCGAGATTGGTCAGTTCCGGCGTGCCGGCTGTCAAGGTTCCGGTCTTGTCAAACACCACTGTGTCGACCTCGGCCAACCGTTCCAACGCGGTTGAATCCTTGATCAACATACCGCGCCGAAACAACCGCCCGGACGCCGCCGTGGTTACCGCAGGCACCGCAAGGCCCAAGGCGCACGGGCAGGTAATAATCAAAACCGCCGCCGCGATATTGATCGCAATTCGCATATCACCGGACCAGATAAACCAGCCGACAAACGCCAGCGCCGACAAAATATGCACCCCTGGCGCATAAAGCCCCGCCGCGCGATCCGCCAATGACGTATACCGCGAACGCCCGCTTTCGGCGATGGCCACAAGATCGGCCATGCGGTGCAACGACGTATCGCCCCCCACCGCCGTCGCCCTTATGGTCAACGGGCCGGTAAGATTGACCTCGCCCGCGCTTACTATCTGCCCCGGTTCGGCAAACACCGGCAATGTTTCCCCGGTCAACAACGACCGGTCGATTTCCGAAAATCCGGTTACAATTTCACCATCTACAGGCATCCGCGCACCGGGCCGCACCAACAATAGATCGCCTACCGACACCTCGGAAATCGGCACCTGCTGTTCAACCCCGTCCACCACAACAAGGGCGCGCGGCACCTCGAGCGCGGCCAGTTCTTCCGCCGCAGACCGTGCAATCGCACGGGTGCGATGATCAAGATATCGCCCGCCAAGCAAGAAAAACGTCAACGTCAATGCCGCATCAAAATAGGCGTGCTCCCCGCCAAGGGATGTCTCCCAAATCGAGGTGAACACCGCCAAAAGGATCGCCAAAGATATCGGCACATCCATATTCAGGCGGCGCGCCGCAAGCGCCTTCCAGGCATTGCGGAAAAACGGTTGTGCCGAAAACCCGATGGCCGGAATGGTAATCGCCGCCGAAATCCAGTGGAACATATCGCGCGTGGCATCGGCCGCCCCCGACCAAACCGCCACCGACAACAGCATCACATTCATCATCGCAAAACCGGCAACGGCCAAGCGCATCACCAACTCGCGACCCGCCTTGTCGGTTGCTGTCGCCGACAATGTGCCCGCGTCCAATTCATGTGCCTCATACCCGATTGAATCGAGCATCTTCACCAGATCCTCGGGCATCACTTCGGCGTCGGCTTCGATGGTGGCCCGCTTTAGCGTGAGGTTCACCCGTGCCGATTGCACCCCGGGATAGGCCGCAAGACCCTTTTCAACCGCTGAAATACAGACCGCGCAATGGATCGTTGGCAAAGACAGCGCGATACGCACATCTTTCTGTGCCTCAAGATCCGCAATATCCTGTGCCGATGGTCCCACGGTGCATGCGGGACATACAGCGATGGAAGGATGCTCGGCGTTGGTTGAAACCGTGGACATGAGACAGGCCCTACCCGATTAGCGCTTAATATGCAAAATGACCCGCTGGGTGAATTTCGTCCCGTCAAGCGCGGTTGCTTCCATCCGGATATTCCAGTTGCCCAGACCCAGATCAAGATAGGCAATATAGGCTTGGCCATTAAACTCGAACTCTGGTGTCACATCATCAAACACATGCGTGGCCCGCCCGACAATGGCCTCAAGCGTGCCAACCTGCACCGGTTTCCCCTCGGTGTCGGTAATCGAAAGAACCAGTTTGCCATTGGCGTGATCGGCCTGCACAGTCCAGCCAAGCGCCTCTTGCTCGGCTTTGCGAACATTGAACTCCTGCGACGCAACATACGAGTTTTTGACTTCAAGACCGGGAAATGTGCGGACCGCGCTGTAAGCCAGAAAAAGGTTCACGCTGATGATCACGGCAAACGCCGAAACAAATCCGATCAGGACATGGCGTCCGGTGATCACTCGTGGTTCCTGTGTCATTAATTCGTCCTTCCGTTAAACACGGTATCTTTGCTGGCGCGTTCTTCACTGTCCAGATCTTCAACCCAGAGACGGAATTCTGTCCGCTCGGTTTCGGCAGGAACGGCCCCTTTGGGTGCAACAACATAAACCCGTTGCAATTTGGACGTGTCCGCAGGCACCATGACGATATCGCCTTCGATCCCTTCAAGGTTGATCTCCAAAGACGGATCACCCTTGATCGTCAATTGAAACGGTCGCGCCTCGCCGTGTTTGTTACGCAGACGCACGTCATACGTATTGCGAATCGCACCATCCGACAAGGTGACAAATGTCGGATTGCGCACGGGTGAAACCGTCACCCCGATATCGGCCTGCATAAACAATGCCACCACCAACGCAACGCCAACAATCGACCATAAAGTTGTATACATGATCGTGCGCGGGCGCATGACATGCTTCATAATCGGTTTGATCGGCTTGCCCGCACGTTCGGCTTCTTCATCCGTATAGGCCATATAATCAATCAACCCGCGCGGCTTGCCGATTTTGGCCATGATATCATCACAGGCGTCAATACACAGCGCACAGGTAATGCACTCCAATTGCTGCCCGTCACGAATATCAATGCCAACCGGGCACACCGTGACGCAGGCCATACAATCAATGCAGTCCCCAAGACCTTCCTCGTCGCCACCCTTGCGGCGTTTGCCGCGCGGCTCTCCGCGCCACGACCGATAGCCAACCATAAGCGTGTCTTCGTCAATCATCGCCGCCTGAATACGCGGCCACGGGCAGGCATACGTGCAAATTTGTTCACGCGCGAACCCGCCAAACAGAAATGTAATCGCCGTCAAAATCGCGATCGTCGTATAGGCAATCGGATGCGCATTAAGCGTAAACAGATCAACAAACAGCGTCGGCGCATCGGTGAAATAGAACACCCACGCCCCGCCGGTCGACGCCGCAATCAACAACCAAACAATCCATTTGGTCACGTTCAACCGCGCCTTGCGAAAATCCATCTTTTTCTGACGATGCAATCGCAATCGGGCATTCCTGTCACCTTCAATCCAGCGCTCAACCAGAATAAACAGGTCGGTCCACACGGTTTGCGGACAGGTATAGCCGCACCAAACCCGCCCCAACGCCGAGGTGAACAAGAACAATCCCAACCCCGCCATAACCAAAAGGCCCGCGATGAAATAGAATTCATGCGGCCATATCTCGATCCAGAAAAAGAAGAACCGCCGTCCGGCCATATCTATCAAAACCGCCTGATCGGGCAATTGCGGCCCGCGGTCAAACCGGATCCATGGCGTGATATAATATACCCCGAGCGTCAGGGTCATAATAATCCATTTCAAATTGCGATATCTGCCCGAAACCCGCTTGGGGAAAATCGGTTCGCGTTTGGCATAGAGACTTGCTGGAGGGGGGGGCGATTCGTTACTGGCCACGGATGTGCTCCGATATATTCATGAATGGTTTCGTGTCTTTACACAGGATATTACGATCAAAACCTTGATTTGCATCAAATCTACATCTGACACTAATCTTTTTTTCAATCGCAGCTTCCCGCCGCATTTCACCTATAAACGCTTTGCCGGATTGGCGCAAAGTTGATAAGTGCATCTAATATATAGGTTTTTTTACCACCTATGTCATTTCTAGGCTTGGAAGCGTTAATTTAAAGGCAATAAAACCCCTCATATCGCGTCAAAAAAGCACATCCGGCGTTCTTGACAAGAGACAGGGGTTTTAGGGTAATGGTGGCATCGGCCTTCCAGGAAACGCGCGAACAGGACGGAAGGGCCGATGCCTAACCCAAAGGCGGATGCGACCGCCTATGGGATTCTCTCTAACTGTTATTCACCACCACCAAGTTGGTGAACATAGGTTGCAACCGCATTGATCTGCGCAGCCGACAGGCGGGTATTCCAATTTGGCATCACACCGTAACGGGCATTTGTAACCGTCGCGGTAATGGTGTCATGATCCCCACCATAGAGCCAGATTGCATCCGTTAGATTCGGCGCGCCTTGATCTCGATCACCTGTGCCGTCATCTGCGTGACATGCCGCACAATTATCTTCAAAAACAACTGCGCCCGCTTCAACCAGTGACGCATCCTGCGCATCACCTGACAAAGACATCACAAAATTGACCACCTGCGCGATTTCTTCTTTTTCGAGAAGTTCATCACGACCAAAGGCCGGCATTTCGGAAAACCGCGCATCGTCATCTTCTTCGTTGCGCACTCCGTGGTTGATGGTGGTTTTGATGGCTTCGATATCACCACCCCAGAGCCAATCATCATCCAGAAGGTTCGGATAGCCTTTGGCACCGGCAGCACCGGAACCGTGGCATTGGGCACACCACGTCAGGAAAACCGCAGAACCCGCGTTTACCGCATAGGTGTTTAGCTCTGCATCATCGGCAATCATCGTCAGATCAGCCGCCGCCAGCTTGGCGTTAATCACCTCGTTCTTGGCATTAACTTCGGCAATATCGGCCGCAACATTGGCCCGTGTTGACCACCCCAAAAGACCCGGTGTGGCCCCGTTAATCATAGGCCAAGCAGGATAAAGCGTCACATAGACCAAAGCCCAGGCAATACAGGCGTAAAGTGTCCACAGCCACCAACGCGGCAATGGATTATTGAATTCTTCAATTCCGTCCCAGCTATGGCCAGTGGTTTTGACTTCTTCTTTTTTCTCTACAGGTTTCTTAGCCATATCTTACGCCTCCTTAGGAGTTTTTGCCGACGAATCGGCGGGGGCGGGTTTGTCTTCGTTCCGGAATGGAATATTGCCGATTTCGCGGTCCTTGGCGGCGCTACCCGGGCGAAATACCCAGATAACCATGCCCACAAAGAACAGGAACAACGCCAGCAACATCCAGCTATCTGCGAATTGCCGCAGCAGGGAATAGGTATCCATTTTCTATACCCTCCTAGCGACTTGCATCAGGCGTAAAAGTTGAAAAATCAACCAACGTGCCCAGCATTTGCAGATATGCGATCAAAGCATCCATTTCGGAAATACCCGGCTTGCCGTCAAAGTTACGGGTTTGCGCCTTAGGATAGCGGGCCAGAAGATCGTCATAATCCCCTTCGGGGTCCGATTGCACCGCAAAATCGGCCGATGCAGACGCGACCATATCGTCGGTATACGGCACACCAACCAAACGGTGCGTTCCGATCAGATCATCAATGTATTTGCCATCAATCATCCGGTTCGAAAGAAAACCGTAGCTTGGCATGATTGATTCCGGCACCACCGATTGCGGATGGGTAAGGTGATCAACATGCCACTCGTCCGAATAACGCCCCCCAACACGGGCCAAATCCGGCCCGGTGCGTTTGGAACCCCATTGGAACGGGTGATCATACTGCGATTCCGCCGCCAATGAATAATGCCCGTAACGCTCGACTTCGTCGCGCATGGGGCGGATCATTTGGCTGTGGCAGACATAGCAACCTTCGCGAATATAGACATCGCGTCCGGTCAACTCCAACGGGGTGTAGGGGCGCATGCCCTCTACATCCTCGATGGTGTTTTGCAGCCAGAACAACGGCGCGATTTCCACGATGCCACCAATGGCAACAACAAAAAACGAAAGGACCGCAAGAACAGTTACGTTCTTCTCAATGACGTGGTGTTTATCAAGAACTCCCATTGTCAGTCCTCCTTATTCTGCTGGAACAGCGGAGTTGTCGGTCTCAACGGCCGGCGAACTCACTACTGTCATCCAAAGGTTGTAACACATGATGCATGCACCCGTGAGGAACATAAGACCCCCGGTTCCGCGCACCACAAGCATCGGGAATTTGGCTGCTACGGTATCGGCGAACGAATTCACCAAGAAACCATTTGCATCAACCTCACGCCACATCAGACCTTCCATAATGCCGGTCACCCACATGGAGGCCGCATAAAGAATGATACCGATCGTCGCGAGCCAGAAATGCCAGCTTACCAATTTCAGCGAATACAAACGCTCTTTGTTCCACAACTTCGGAACAAGGAAGTAAAGCGCGCCAAATGTGATCATGCCGTTCCAACCCAATGCACCAGAGTGCACGTGGCCAATGGTCCAGTCGGTGTAATGCGACAGACTGTTCACTGCTCGGATCGACATCATCGGACCCTCGAATGTGGACATGCCGTAGAACCCGATGGAAATAACCATCATCCGAATGATCGGATCGGTGCGCAACTTGTCCCATGCGCCCGAAAGCGTCATCAGACCGTTGATCATACCGCCCCACGACGGCATCCAGAGAACAATCGAGAACGCCATACCAAGTGTCCCCGCCCAATCCGGCAGCGCGGTATAGTGCAAGTGGTGTGGACCGGCCCAGATATAAAGGAAGATCAGCGCCCAGAAGTGGATGATCGACAATTTATACGAGAACACCGGACGTTCGGCCTGTTTTGGCACGAAATAATACATCATCCCGAGGAAACCAGCGGTCAGGAAGAAGCCAACGGCGTTATGACCATACCACCACTGTGTCATCGCGTCTTGGACGCCCGACATCACCTGAACCGATTTGGATCCATAGAGAGACACCGGAATCGACATGTTGTTGACCAGATGCAACATCGCCACGGTGATGATAAACGACAGGTAGAACCAGTTGGCCACATAAATATGCGGCTCTTTCCGTTTGACCAGCGTCATTACGAAAACCAGCAGATACATCACCCAGACAATAGTGAGCCAGATATCGGTATACCATTCAGGTTCTGCATATTCTTTCGATTGGGTCGCGCCAAGGATATACCCGGTTGCCGCCAAAACGATGAACAATTGATAGCCCCAGAATACAAACCACGGCAGGCCACCGCCCCAAAGGCGTGCGGCCGATGTGCGTTGAACCACATAAAACGAGGTCGCAATCAATGCGTTGCCGCCAAATGCGAATATAACCGCAGACGTATGCAGCGGACGCAAGCGGCCAAAATTGAAATAGCCTTGGGCCCATTCCCAATTCAGAACCGGCCACGCCAATTGAAACGCGATGGTCACACCAACGAGGAAACCAACGACCCCCCAGAAAGCCGTGGCAATAACGCCCGCGCGCACCACCCCGTCCATATACTGACCTGAAAGATCTGCCGTTATTGGTGCGTCGCCCGCTTTGCGCAGCACATAAAGAAAAGTGATACCCCCGGCGGTTGCAAAACTAAGCATCGCCACAAGATAGGCCAAGTCGCGCGAAAAATTGGCCGCTATTAACGCCAGAAGCGTTAGCAAACCAAGCACGATCAGCTTGATATAATTACCCATTTATAGTCCCCTCGTCGTTTCCCTGCACGATTCGTATACGCGCAGCTGGTCTTTTGACTGATGGGGTAATGCTACCACACATTCAACCCCGCCTTGATCTACATCAATTCTTATCCTTTGATTTCTTGACGCGTGTCAATGTCGCACCTTGTCCGTAACTTTATGCTTAAGGAAACTCTGAACAACATGGCTTTCGGCATGCGGAAGTTGTCGATTGCCGCTCGGGTTCACGGCACCAGCCGTTTTGCGGCCGCTTTCGCGACTGTTTTACCCCGCTCCCCTGATTTCAGGCAGACTCCGCCCTCA
>JAUZRV010000242.1 GCA_030950105.1 Rhodobacterales bacterium
TCTGCAAAAGAAGTGTCGCCAAAGGTAACGCCGGTGCGCGTTATCACCATTGCACCGGTTCCGATTGTGCCGCGCGTCAGCGGCTACGGCACTGTCAGCCCGACGCGGGAATGGCGGGCTGTGGCGCGTATCGAGGGCGAAATAATCTGGGCCTCTGAAAAGCTTGCCAACGGATTTCTGGCGGATGCGGGCGAGGAGTTGATGCGTATTGACCAGAGCGGTATTGAACTGACACTGGCGCAGATTGATGCGCAGATCGCATCGATCGACGTCAAGGATGAAACCGTCCATGCCAGCCTAGCAATCAGCGAAGCCGAGTGGGAAATCAGCCGCGCCGATCTTGTGCGCCAGAAAGAACTTGCTGGCCGTGGGGCCGTCCCCCAAACCGCAGTAGACAAGGCCGTGCGGCAAGAGCTGGTATCGCGTTCCAGCGTTAATTCACTTAAAAACCAACTGGCCTTGAACGGGGCCGAACGCAAGGTTCTGATGGCCCAAAGAAACATTACCCTACGTGATCTGGGCTATACATCGATAAAAGCGCCATATGACGTGCGCATCGGCGAAGTATCTGCCGAAACGGGGCAATACGTAAGTCGCGGCCAGGTTCTGGTGGCTGCCGAGGGTGTAGACGCCGTCGAGATTGCCGCACAAATCCCGATTGGCCGCATGTCGCCGCTTATGCGTGATTCGGGCCGGCCACGTCCCGCAGGGCCAGCCGGGCTTGAGGCAAAAGTGCTGCTGCGTTCACCAATACGCGTCATCGAGTGGGACGCCCGCGTCGCCCGCGTTGGCGACCAGATTGATCCGCGCACCCAAAGCATCAACGTCGTTGTGATCGTCGATCAACCAATGGAGCAGGCGACTGCGGGGCAAAAACCGCCCCTGCGCCGCAATATGTTTGTCGAGGTCATATTGAGCGCGCCCGAGCGCACCGCCATCGCCATCCCACGCGACGTGGTGCGTGGTGGTACGGTTTTTGTGGTAAACAGCGACGACAAGCTGGAGAAGCGCGACGTGCAAATCGACTATGCGATTGATACAGTTGCGATTGTTGCCAAAGGACTGATGGAAGGCGACCGGCTGGTGGTCACGGATATGGATATCGCCATTCCGGGCAAAACTGTCAAACCGATCGAGGACAAGGCGCTAAAGGCGCGGCTTGCTAAAATTGCTCTTGGACAGGGCGTAACTAAATGATCCGCCTTTTCACAGCGCACCCCACCGCTGCCAATATCCTGATGCTGATCATCATGGTGATTGGTTTTGTCGCAGTCCCGACGCTACAGCGTGATACCTTTCCGGTGGTCCCGCCCTCGGTGATTGAAGTGCGCATGGCCTATCCGGGCGCCTCCCCCGCCGAGGTTGAACAGGCGATTTGCACAAGGGTTGAAGACCCTATTCAAGCGGTGGATTCTCTGGATGAACTGCGCTGTGTTGCCCGCGATAACGTGGCGATTATCAGTGCTGAAATCGTTGAAGGCGGGGACATCAACAGCTTTTATGATGACGTTAAATCCGCTGTTGATACGATCACATCCTTCCCAACCGAGGTGAACAAACCCACCAGCCGCATCGTCGAACGGATCGCAACGGTTGCATCCGTGGCGATCACAGGGCCGGATGATCCTGCGGTTCTGTTTGCCTATGCCGAAGCATTTTCAGATAAATTAAAACGCCACCCGATGATTTCCCAAACCCGCATTGCCGGGTTTTCTGGCCGCGAAATATCCACCGAAGTGCCCGCCGCCGCCCTGAGCCGTTATGGGCTGAGCATCGACAGCATCGCCAATGCGCTGGCGCGCAACAGTTTTGACCTTCCGGCCGGAACGATGGAATCCCGTGACGGGGACGCGTTGCTGC
Organism: Rhodobacterales bacterium; assembly: GCA_030950105.1. Lineage (GTDB taxonomy): Bacteria > Pseudomonadota > Alphaproteobacteria > Rhodobacterales > Rhodobacteraceae > JAUZRV01. The sequence goes on from JAUZRV010000242.1 coordinate 1,861, forward strand.
GTTTTGTCGGCGAACGCCGCACCCCTCAAGAATTTGCCAATATCCCGCTAACATCCTCGACCCTCGGGGCCGAAGTGTTGTTGGGCGAAGTCGCCGAAATTTCGGTGCAGTTTTCCGACGAATACGAAGCCTCGTATTTCAACGGCAAACGGGCCGCGATTGTTACGGTGACCAAAACGGCCGCGCAGGATGCGATCAGGGTCATGGATGTGATGACGGTCATTCTGGATGAAGAACGCAGCATTGCCCCGGAAGGGGTTTCGCTTGATATCTCAACCGATTCAACCTCGAACATCCTCGACCGGCTGCGGATCATCACCGACAACGGCATACAGGGACTGGCGCTGGTTTTTATCGTCATGTGGGTGTTCTTTGGCTTCCGGTTTTCGTTCTGGGTGGCGATGGGCCTGCCGGTTTCCTTCCTTGGCACCATCTTTGTGATGCAGATGTTCGGGCTGACCATTAATATGATCACTATGGTGGCCCTGTTGGTGGCGGTTGGTCTGCTGATGGATGATGCCATTGTTATTTCGGAAAACATCGTCAGCCGACGGCAAAAAGGCGACGAGCCGCTGGCGGCTGCTATCAACGGCACCAAACAGGTGATGCCCGGGGTGATTGCCTCGTTTCTGACCACCGCGATGATTGTTGGCCCACTTGGCATGATGGCGGGCAATATCGGGGCCGTGCTGAAATTTTTGCCGATTGTTTTGCTGATCACGCTGACCGTCAGCCTGTTCGAGGCCTTCCTGATCCTGCCACACCACCTGAAAGGTGCGCTGAAAAATCCGGAGCCGTCCCGCTTTAGTCAGGCAGTTTCGCGCGGCTTTGACAGGTTCCGCGATGGGGTTGTGGCGCCTTTGTCGTTGCTGTCGCTCAAGGCGCGGTATCTGACGATGGGTATTGCCGGTTTCCTGATCCTGCTGTCGATTGCGCCGATGATCGGCGGGCAGATCAAGTTCCAAAGTTTTCCCACCCTTGAAAGCGATACCATCGAGGCACGATTACTGTTGCCCCAAGGCACGCCGCTATGGCGCACCGAAGAACGTGTGGCCAAGGTGGTTGAGGCGCTAGAAGTTTTGAACAAGGAACTTTCGCCCGAGCAACCGGATGGCAATACGCTGGTCCAAAACGTTACGGTTTCATACGGCATAAATGCGGATGCGGATGAAGCCGGCGCACATCTGGCCACGGTCAGCGCCAGCCTGCTGCGGGCCGAGGATCGCAATACAAATGTATCAACCATTGTCGAGCGCTGGAAGAAATTGACCGGTGCGCTGCCCGATATGTCGTCCTTGCGCTTTACCGACAAGGACCGCGGTGTAGGTGGTAAACCGATTGCGATCCGCCTTCAGGGCGACGATCTGGATGCGCTAAAGGCAACCGCTATCGAGATGCGAAAATTTTTCCGTGGTTTTGCCGGTGTGCGCGATGTGATTGACGACCTGCGGCCGGGAAAGCCCGAATATGTGGTGACATTGCGTCCGGCTTCGGCCAGCGCCTTGGGGGTCACGGCGCAGGGTCTGGCCAGCCAGCTCAGACGTGCGTTTCGTGGCGACACCACACTCGAGGTTCAGGATCGCTACGGCAGTCTGGACGTGCTTGCCCGCCTCAAGGGGTCTGATCGGGACTCGGCCAATGATGTGCTTGATTTGCGCATCGCGGCTGGCGATGGAACCCTTGTGCCTTTATCGGCTGTGGCTGACGTAACCCAGGGACGCGGTTACGCCCGCATCCAGCGGATTGACGGGCGACGCACGGTGACGGTCGAGGGATCGATCAATCCGGCCATTGCCAACGCGGTTGAACTGATGGCCGCTCTAAAAGCCGACTTTCTACCCCAACTGGCCCAAAAACGGCCAGATGTTGATGTGATTATCATTGGCGAAAGCAAGGATACTTCGGAAAGCGGCAATTCGCTGAAAACCTTTTTGCTGATCGGTCTCGCTGGCGTCTATCTGATCCTTGCCTATCAATTCCGCAGTTTTATACAGCCGATTGCCGTTTTCGTCGCAATCCCGCTGGGGCTGGTCGGGGTGGTCTGGGGTCATATGCTGATGGGGATGCAAATCTCGATGCCAAGCCTCGTGGGTTTGGCAACCTTGGCGGGCATTGTGGTTAATAACAGTATCCTGCTGATCGCCTTTATCAAGGAGCGCTATAACGATGGTGACGAACTGATCGACGCAGCACAAGGGGCTGTGCGCGACAGGTTCCGCCCGATCTTTCTGACCTCGCTGACCACCGTTGCCGGTCTGGGCCCGCTGTTGTTTGAAACCAGCACGCAAGCGCAGCTGTTGCTGCCGATTGTGGCCAGCCTTGCCTTTGGCCTGACCTCGGCCACGATTCTGGCATTGTTTGTCACGCCTGCAATGTTTCTGATCCTGCACGATATGGGCGTGATACGACGGGCACCGCCCCAGAGCGAAGACGAATAAATCGGCAATCCGCCCCCGAAAACCGACGGCAAAGCAACTTCTTTTAACGCATTTTGTCGGTCCTTGCTCTTGAGAGGTGGACGCGGAATTTCGGGCCATTTGTTAAGATACCCAACCCCTCAGTTCTAACTGTGCGGTTACAACGCTCTATAGCGATGCCTTTTAGTCGAGATCTAAAGGCAATAGATTGGGCACTTGATAATACTGGCTCATAATATGAACCACCCCCGCTGGCGCTGCCAGAAGGAAGATGATTAAGCTTATCCGCTTGAAAACACCGACATTGTCCATTTTTGAATCTACAATCCTGCTTTGATGGATATTCTTATCATCTAAGGCTTCAAGGATACGTTAAGGGCGTCTCGGGGCGCACAGCCGAATGTGCCAACATGAAGATCAAGGTGATCGCGGGAGGGGGACGTTATGGCCTGTGGCAATGCCAAGGCTGTGCGGACAGGGGATTTCAAACATGCGTTGGAAGGCGCTTCAAAGGCGGTCGGGTCGGGCGCGTCCAATTGTGCTGTTTTACGGGGGGAATGGTGGGTGATGAGAGGCTCGAACTCCCGACATCTTCGGTGTAAACGAAGCGCTCTACCAACTGAGCTAATCACCCGTTTGCGGGATCATATGATCCGACAAGACGCGTCCTAAAGAATAGCGCGCGACTGTGCAAGGGCTTAGTCAAAAATTTCTTCTTGTCCGTTTTCAATGCGGTAAATACAGCCTTGGCGGTGGTCAAGATGAGCGACTTCTTGTGGGGGCAGGCCGCGGGCGATGCTGCGCAAGACGGCCATCGCTGCGCCGTGGCTAAAGAGAACGCTCGGGCCGCGCAGGGATTGTAAAAATGTGGTGCATCGCGCAAATAGGGCGTCGATGCCTTCGCCGGTCGGGGACATGGCCAAAAGATCGAATGTGGATGTATGGGCGTTGTATAGGTCAGGCCAGCCGGATTCGATTTCAGCCAAGGCAAGGCCTTGCCAGTCGCCGATATGGATTTCCATCAAACTGTCATGGAATTGAGGGCTGCGGTTGTGGTTTTTTAGTGCAATTTCAGCGGTTTGCCGCACGCGCCCTAGGGGACTTGCGTAGATATCGATTGCGCGATGTTGCGCGAAAACCGGCCCAAGAAGCCGGCCCTGTGCGGCGGCGTCTTCTTTGCCGCGCGCCGTGAGAGGCGAGTTGTGTTGCCCTTGAAAACGCCCCTGAACGTTCCATTCGGTTTGCCCGTGGCGCAGAAGATAGAGAACCGGGAAGGCCATGGCGGATACCTGTTTTGTTGATCGTGGAACGGGCGGGTGGCATCGGCGCGCCATTGGTGGCGAAACTAGCAGAGGACAGAGTTGCCGCGCAAGGGGCATGCGGGGGCGGTCTCTGGACAAAGCGAAGACTTGGCAATAGCTGTAAGGTGAACAGGATGAAAATAATCGGGGTGAAATTGCCCTGCATGGCGCATGTCGCGCCGGCGAATACCCGCGACAAGAATCGCGGGATTTGAACGGATACTGAGATGAAGAATTTACTGCTTCCGGTCATCATTGGACTATTGTTGTTGGGGTTCTGGTCGAGCAGTGATTTTCAGGAAATTGCCGCGGGCGTTGCGATCTTCATGTTCGGGATGTTGATGCTTGAGGATGGGTTCAAGCTGTTGAGCGGTGGTTTCCTCGAAAACATGCTTGAAAAAGTGACGCGTTCCGTGCCCAAATCAATCAGTTTCGGGATTTTGGCAACGACGGTTATGCAATCCTCGTCTTTGGTGTCGGTGATTACCATATCCTTTCTAAGTGCGGGATTAATATCGCTTATTGCCGGTGTCGGGATCGTTTTCGGGGCCAATATCGGCACCACAACCGGCGCGTGGTTGGTGGCGGGATTCGGGATGAAGGTGAAAATCTCGGCCTACGCGTTGCCGATGTTGGCGGTGGGCATTGTATTGGTGTTTCAGAAATCCAAATACATGCGCGGGGCAGGGTTTGTTTTGGCGGGTCTCGGGTTTTTGTTTCTCGGAATTCATCACATGAAAGAAGGGTTTGAAGCCTTCAAGGATCAATTCGATCTGACCCGGTTTGCGATGACCGGGGTGTTGGGGTTGTTGGTGTATACGCTGGTCGGGGCGCTGGCGACGGTTGTGATGCAATCAAGCCATGCCACCATGGTGTTGATCATTACGGCGCTGACCACCGGGAAAATCACCTATGAAAATGCGCTTGCCTTGGCAATAGGGGCGAATATCGGCACGACAATCACCGCTATTCTGGGCGCGTTGACGGCCAATTTTCAAGGCAAGAGGTTTGCGTTGGCGCATCTGATTTTCAATGTGGTGACGGCGGTGGTGGCCTTGGTTTTTATTGCGCCAATCCGCGAGGTCGTGGATCTGATCAGTGATATGGTCGGTATTGGGCAGAATGATTTTGCGCTGAAACTTGCGGTGTTTCATACGATATTCAATACGCTCGGGGTGGCGCTTATGTTGCCATTCCTGAGCCGTCTAATACACTTCCTTGAACGCACTATCGACGAGCCGGTATTGGATCACAGCCAGCCCAGATACCTGTCCGAAGCGATTGACGAATATCCGGCAACAATTGTGATCGCGCTGCGCAAAGAGGTTAAACACCTCTATGATAATGCGGTGGAACTGATTGCGCACGGGCTTAACCTGCACCGTCATGAATTGTTTTAAACCAATGACATAGCGGCCACTGTTAAAGCAAGCAGAAGCGCGGTGGATTTTGATATTGACGCGCGTTACGAGCAACGCATCAAGACGCTTTATTCGGCTATTGTCGAGTTTTCCACACGGGTGAGCGCGATTGATATGCCCACCGATCTGGCGCAGCAGATCTATCAATTGCGCGATGTGTCGGGGCAGATCGTGCGGGCGGTAAAATCGGTTAAACATTTGCGCCGCAACGCCACCTATTATACGGCGCGACCGCAGGGTGCTGTTACCGATATCTACAATGATTTGCGCACGGAAATCGCGCGTATTCTGGTCGAAATTAGCAAGCTTGATCTGGCGAATGAGGAGGATCGCAGCAGTCTTTGGCTTGAACAGGAGCGGGTGCAGATTGAGCGCGACAGCGCCAATACCAGCCTCAAAATAGAGGGGCTGATCCGCGAAAAACGTCTTGGGGCCAATGCGGCAACTTCGTTTTTGAATGATTCTGGGTATGCTTATAATGCGATGCGCGATTTGATCGAAGCCGCGCGGATTTATTATGTTGAAACCAACAGCGCGATGGCCGAGGTCGAGCGGTTCCTGACCCTAGATGAGGACGAGGTTGAGAGCATTGTTTCGCAGACGGCCCAAAAGGGGGAAGCGAACATGTGGGCGGGATGTAACGATTTGAGGCGTGGCAAAAATAATGTAAATCAACTAAAGTGCTTTGCATTTACTCCGAGGCACAGATTAGATGCAAAGCGCTCTCAACATTGAGGGGGTGTGGGTCTTTCCCATTTTCCCTGATTCAGGA
>JAUZRV010000243.1 GCA_030950105.1 Rhodobacterales bacterium
GTGTATCGTCGTTCATGGCGGGCTGGATTTTCTGCTGGAGGTGAATGATCTTGTTCAACACCAAAATCATACGACATTTCAACAGCTTGATCTACGCCCGCCAAACGATTTACGCCGCTTCATGAATAATTCGGGCTAGAGTGCCAAAAGAGAAAAATGCCTCCGGCGGGGATACTTAGGGAACAAAGATGAGCGATTATAATCCACCTAATGACCCTCTGGATATAATCCATGTGGATCACGAAATTCTATTGGTGAACAAGCCGTCGGGGCTGTTGTCGGTTCCGGGCAAGGGCGAGCATCTTGCCGACTGTTTGATTGCGCGGATACAGCGGGCATTTCCGCAGACGTTGTTGGTGCACCGACTTGACCGCGATACTTCTGGCGTAATGGTGTTTGCCCAGACTCCACATGCGCAGCGCCATATTGGTTTGCAATTCGAGAAACGGTATACAAAAAAGACCTATGTCGCGCGGGTATTCGGGCGGCTTGAGCCGAAAACCGGGACGGTTGATCTACCTTTGATTGTGGATTGGCCGAACCGGCCACGCCAGATGGTAGATCACGAGAACGGAAAATCGGCGCAAACCGATTGGCGGGTGCAGCGGTATGGCGAGGGCGAGACCCGCGTGCGGTTGATGCCCAAAACCGGGCGTTCGCATCAATTGCGCGTGCATATGTTGGCGCTGGGACATGTCATTCTGGGCGATCCGCTTTATGCCGAGGGTGCAGCACTGGAATATCCGCGCCTGATGTTACATTCGGAAGAATTGCAATTGCGCCATCCCGATGGGGGCAAAGGCGTGCGGTATCGCGCCAAAACCCCGTTTTAGAACGCTTTAAAGTCCAAGCACATCCAGCATATCGTATTGGCCCGGTGATTGGCCCAATCCCCAAAGTGCGGCCTTGAGAGCGCCACGGGCATAGATGGCACGGTCAGTGGCGATATGGCGCAGGACGATGCGTTCGCCCGCGGCGGCAAACATTATGTCATGTTCGCCGACAATGTCACCGCCACGAATGGCCGTAAAACCGATGTCGCCGCGTTTTCTTGCGCCGGTCATGCCGTCCCGCCCGCGATCGCTCACCTGTGCCAGGGATACGCCGCGCCCTTCGGCGGCGGCCTTGCCCAACATAAGCGCAGTGCCCGAGGGCGCATCGACTTTTTGATTGTGGTGGGTTTCAAAAACTTCAATATCGTAATCTTCGTCAAGCGCGGCTGCGACGCGTTTTGTCAGTTGCACCAACAGGTTAACCCCTAGCGACATATTACCGGCGCGCACGATCACCGCGTGGCGCGCACAGGGCGCAAGTTTGGCAAGGTCAGCATCGGAAAATCCCGTGGTGCCAATGACATGCACGGCGCGCGCCTGTGCAGCGAGGGCGGCAAATTCAAGCGTTGCGGCGGGGGCGGTGAAATCAATCACGGCTTGTGCTTTGGCAAACACTTCCAGCGGGTCGTCGGTGACCTGCACACCAAGATCGGGGCCATTCATGCAGGTCCCGACATCGCGACCGATCCAGTCATGGCCGGCGCGTTCGACCACACCAACAAGGCGGGCCTTGTCGCTTGTGGTGATCGTGTTGATCAGCATTTGCCCCATACGGCCCGAAGCACCGGTGACAACAATTCCGAGTGTGTCTGACATAATATTTCCTTTTTGCGGACTGGAAACTGCATAGCCAAGTAAACGCGCCTTGGCAAAGCGGTTATGAGGGCGTAAACGCTGGAATATGGGAAAAAACATACATTCAGAAGGCCGAGGGCCAAGTCAGCGGCAATTGCGGGTCGGGGAATTGATCCGGCGGGCATTGTCGGATGTGTTGGCGCGTGGCGATATTCACGATCCGGACCTTAATCGGGTTTCTATTACCGTGGGCGAGGTGCGCACATCGCCGGATTTGCGGATTGCCACATGCTATGTGATGCCGCTTGGTGGGCAGGGGCAGGATGATCTTCTCAAGCTGCTGGCGCGCAACAAGGGCGAATTGCGGCGGATGATATCGAAAAAACTGGCGCTGAAATATGCGCCGGATTTGCGGTTTCAGCTTGACCGCACGTTTGACCAAATGGACGACACCCGGGCGTTGTTTGAACGCCAAGAGGTGCGCCGCGATATAGAAGAATGAAGCGCGCCGCGTGGATCTTGATCTTTTGGGTCGCGATGGGATTTGCGACGTCTGCGGGCGCGGTAGAATGTGTTGAAAAAACCTATCTGGGCAAGAGTTATTCGGTTTGCACTGTTGATGTGACGCGCGAGAAACTGCGCCTGTTTTTGAAGGATAAAAAAGGCGCACCGTTTGGTGGTTTTACGGCGGTTGATGCGGCCCTCGCAGGATCGAACACGCGCCTTGTCTTTGCGATGAATGCGGGCATGTATCATGGGGATCGTTCACCTGTCGGATATTATCTCGAACAGGGTGTCGAAGAAATGCGCGTGGTTCCAAATGCGGGGCCGGGGAATTTCGGATTGCTGCCCAACGGGGTGTTTTGTATCGCCAAAACTCGCGCCTATGTGATTGAAACACTTCGATTTATGGCGCAAAAGCAGCAATGCGAATACGCCACACAATCGGGACCAATGCTGGTGGTTGACGGGGACATACATCCGAGTTTCCTATCCCGAATTATTCATGAAGCGGCGTAAATCGTTTGGCGGGCGTAGATCAAGCTGTTGAAATGTCGTATGATTTTGGTGTTGAACAAGATCATTCACCTCCAGCAGAAAATCCAGCCCGCCATGAACGACGATACACT
>JAUZRV010000244.1 GCA_030950105.1 Rhodobacterales bacterium
AGTGTATCGTCGTTCATGGCGGGCTGGATTTTCTGCTGGAGGTGAATGATCTTGTTCAACACCAAAATCATACGACATTTCAACAGCTTGATCTACGCCCGCCAAACGATTTACGCCGCTTCATGAATAATTCGGGCTAGATGGCAACGCTGTCGATTCCGCCGATGTCGATGTCAAAATCCACCTCTGGCGTTGGGGGGGCTAACCAACAATCGTTACCCCTGCGGCAGCACAAAAACCCGGCTGGGGTGCAATTCCCCGGCTTTGTAACGCCCGACGGCCACCGGCACGCCGTCAATCGACGCCCATGCCTCGTCGCCATATTCAAGGTCGCTTGCCAGAACCATACCGGCATTGCCATTGCGCAATCGCACCGCGCCCTCGGGGGTGCATTTCAGCTCTGGCAACTCGGTCAACCCGACCTGCATCGGTTGTAGATATTCATCAAGCTCCGGCGTGCGCGCCAGTTCCTCTATCCGTTCCATAGAAATCCCGTCTTCGACATCAAACGGCCCTGACCATATCCGCCGCAGGGTTTTGACATGGCCAAAACATCCCAACGCCGCGCCCAGATCGCGCGCAATCGCACGCACATAGCCGCCTTTGCCACAGGTCATTTCAAGTTCGACATGATCGGCGTCAATCCGGTCGATCATCACCAGTTCTTCCACCCACAAAGGCCGCGCCGCGATCTCGAAATCTTCATCATCGCGCGCACGCTTATAGGCGCGCTCTCCGTCGATCTTCACGGCGGAAAACTTGGGCGGCACCTGCATGATATCGCCGACAAACGGCACCAGTGCCTCTTTGATCTCGTCATCCGTGGGGCGCAAATCCGAAGTATCGGTCACTTCACCCTCGGTGTCATCGGTGTTGGTCGCCTGCCCCAAACGCACTATAAACCGATACGCCTTTAACGCGTCGGTAATATACGGCACGGTTTTGGTCGCCTCACCAAAAGCCACCGCCAAAACGCCGGTTGCCTCCGGGTCCAATGTCCCCGCATGGCCCGCCTTTTTCGCCTCCATCGCCCAGCGCAATTTATTAACCACGGTCGTCGAAGTCATGCCTGCGGGTTTATCCACTACAATCCATCCCGAAATATCGCGGCCTTTTTTTCTGCGTGCCATAAGGGCGTCCTTTGATGCTGTGAGATCGGCGGGGTACCGGATTGAATCGGGCCTGTCAATTTGTGCTTTGGACGTTGGTAAAACAAAGTTTCCTGCGACACCGACCTGCGCGAAGGGCGGCCTATTTACGAATAGTGGTCAACTGCACGTTCTACGGATAGAAACGGACCGCATAGCCCCGACCTGATGTCACGGTTGCGCTTCGACAACCCCGACAATCGGCCCCATCGGTCGCCCCAAATCCGCCCGCCCGATTTCAGGTGCGTAAAGACGTGACACGTTGCCATCAAAATAGAGCGCGTTTGGCGTGCCAAGAGCATCTCGGAAAAAACTGCCAAATTCGTAAAACGTCACCCGATCATTGGATATCACAAATATCGCCTGCGTCCCGTTGGCCCGCACCCCAACCCCGTTCCGGATATAGCGCGATGTGCCATCCTCTATCCCGAATTATTCATCAGACTCCGGGTATTTCCTTCCGGCGCACTGGATCGGCCGGGTTGACGGCGGCGTTTTGAACTGAGTTTAGAGTGTGCGTTGAAGGTTGATATCTGGGGGTGTTCGGGCGGCTGATGCCGCGT
>JAUZRV010000245.1 GCA_030950105.1 Rhodobacterales bacterium
CGGCATCAGCCGCCCGAACACCCCCAGATATCAACCTTCAACGCACACTCTAAACTCAGTTCAAAACGCCGCCGTCAACCCGGCCGATCCAGTGCGCCGGAAGGAAATACCCGGAGGCTGATGAATAATTCGGGCTAGGTCCTGATTTTCGATCCTTGAAAAACCCACCAAATAAAAGAGGCGCGCCCTGCAAATTCTGGCGCGCCTTTTTTTGTGCGTGGTTGGGCCGCTATCCGCCGGAAGCGTTGCGCATGTTATCGGGCAGATAGGTCGCAAGTTCCGGGAAGGCGATCATGATAAACACCATCAGCACCATAATCGCGAACAACGGCAGCGCGGTTTTGGCGATATAGCCCATTTCATGTTTGGTAATCCCCTGCATCACGAACAGGTTGAACCCGATAGGCGGCGTTATTTGCGCCATTTCAACCACTACAACGATGAAGATACCGAACCAGATCAGATCAATTCCGGCGCTTTCGATCATCGGTTGAACAATCGCCATGGTCAGAACCACCGAGGATATTCCGTCGAGAAACATGCCCAAGATGATATAAAATAACATCAATGCCATCAACAGCGCGAATTTCGACAAGTGCAGCCCGTCGATAAATTCGGCCAAGGCACGCGGCAATCCGGTGAACCCCATGGCCAGCGTTAGGGCTGTGGCCCCCATCAGGATCAAGGCGATCATCGCCGAGGTGCGGGTCGCGCCAAGCAGGCTTTCGACGAAGGTGCCCCAGGAGAGCGATCCCTGAAAGGCGGCGAGGATAAGGGAGCCGACGACGCCGATTGCCGCGGCTTCTGTCGCGGTGGCGTAACCACCATACATGGAACCGATAACTGCAAGGATCAGTAGAACAATCGGGATCAGGAACCGCGATTCCGCCAATTTTTCGCCAAACGACATCTTGTCGGCGATTTTGGGCACTTCGTGCGGGCGCAAAAATGACCAACCGGCGACGTAAAGCATGAACAAGGACGCGAGCAACATGCCGGGTAAAATTCCGGCCATGAACAGCTTGGAAATGGATTGTTCCACTGCGACGCCATAGACGATCAGGGTAAGGGATGGCGGGATCATCAATCCCAATGTGGCGGCGCCGGTCAGGGTGCCGATGATCATATATTCCGGGTATCCGCGGGCGCGCAATTCGGGGATCGACATTTTGCCAACCGTGGTCAACGTGGCCGCAGATGATCCCGATACGGCGGCAAAAATTGTGCAACCAACGATATTGATATGCACCAACCCACCGGGCAGGCGCGCCATCCACGGCGCAAGGCCGCGAAACATATCCTGGGATAATCGACTTCGAAACAGGATTTCACCCATCCAGATGAACAGCGGCAGCGCGGTCAATGTCCACGACGAACTGCTGGTCCAGATACGGGTGAGCATGGCATCGCCTGCGGGGCGTGTGGTGAACATTTCAAGGCCTAGGTAGGCCACGCCAAACAGCGCAAGGCCGACCCAGACGCCGGTGCCCAAAAGCAGGAACAGGGCGAACATGAAGATCGAGACGAGATAGATTTCTTCCATGATTTTGCCCTTTATTCGGCGTGTGATTCAAGCGAATCTTCGGTGATATTGTGATTGCCGGTAAACAACAGCGTCACCAGATGGTCGATGAATGCAATGGCAAGGATTACGGTGCCGACGCACATGGCGATCTGCGGAATCCACAGGGGCGAGGCATCCTGACCTTGGCTAATGTCGTTCCATTTAAGGGACTCGCGCGTGGCCTTGATGGCGTAATAGGCAAAGAAAACCGATAGAAAGCTGCCGATACCGAAACACCATATTTCGGCCCAGACCCGCGCGCGTTTGCCCAAGGCGTTCAACAGCAGGCTCACCCTGATATGGGCACCTTTGTTGAGGGCGTAGGGCAGGGCGAGGAACGACGAGGCGGCCATAGCGTAGCCGGTATAATCGGGCGCGCCGGTCAAAACTGCGCCGCTCCAGCGGGCGACCATTTGCGAAACGATAAGCAAAAGGATGAGTATGAGGAACAGTGATGCGGTGATGCCGGACGCAAGGTAGAGCCGGTCAAGCCACGTGCGTAGGGTGCTGCCAAATGCGGCCATGGAACATTCCCCTCCCAAAGAAAGATTCAAATGAACCCCCGGCACAAGCCGCGCCGAGGGTTGTTTTGGTGTCGGTCAAGACGTCCTAGAACGGCCTAGTTGGCCTTATAGGCGTCTACCAATGCTTTGCCGGCGTCGCCGGTATTGGCCAGCCATTCATTGGTCATGATTTCACCAAACGCCTTAAGTTCGCCCTGAAGAACATCGCCAGCCGGACCAACGGTCATGCCGTTTGCGGCCAATTCGTTCAAGGTGAACCCGGTGTATTGGATCGAGCGCCAGTCACCGGCATATTCGGCCACAATCGCGCAACCGGACATCACGTTTTGGGTGTTGGCGTCGAGGGCATCCCATGCTTCTTTGTTGACCATTACATAGTTGCGCGGCAACCATGCCTGAACGTCATAAAAGTGGGTCAGGCTTTCCCAGACTTTGCGGTCATAGCCGGTGGAACCCGACGAGATCATTGATTCAGCAACGCCGGTTGCAAAAGCTTGAGAGATTTCCGCCGCTTCGATTTGCACCGGCAACATGCCTGCCAATTCGGCCAAACGTGCGGTGGCGCTATTGTATGAACGGAATTTCACGCCCGCCATATCGGCAACCGAATTCACTTCTTTCTTGAAATAGAGGCCCTGTGATGGCCATGGCACCGAATAAAGCAAGTGCAGGTTCTGGCTCTCGAGCAGTTCGGTGATCGGGCCGCTGGCCGCTTCCCAAAGTTTCTCGGAGGCCTCGAATGAAGTGGCAAGGAACGGGATGGAATCAAACCCGAACAGGGCGTTTTCGTTCTGGTGACCGGAAAGCAGACGTTCGCCTATGTTGACTTGGCCGGTCTGGATGGCGCGTTTGATTTCGCCGCCCGAGAACAAAGAGCCGCCCGGGTGAACCTTGATTTCAAGGGCGCCGCCGGTGCCGGTGGTCACACATTCGGCAAATTGAACGCCGGTTGCCGAATGGAAATTGGTTGCGGAATAGGCCATTGGCATATCCCATACTTCGGCCGTGCCACCCGTCGCGACAAGCGCAAGCGTGGCCGCCAGTGTTGTGATTGATTTGGTCATTGTAATCCTCCCATGGATTTTTCAGTTTTGGTTTATCAATTATGCAAAGCGCCCCGGATCATAAGCGGAGAGGTCAATGTTGGTGCCTTTCTGCGTGATCAGGTCCGCAATTAGTCGACCCGTTTTCGGCCCGCCGGTCAAGCCTATATGATGATGGCCAAAACCGGCAAACACACCGGACCCGGCGATTTCGCCAATCAGGGGCAAGCTATCGGTCGGGGCAGGGCGATGGCCATGCCATTCTTCGACACCCGAATATTTCAGCGTCGGAAAATTCAATTTCACATGTTTATGAAGAAACGCAAGCGGCGCCTTGGACGGACCAGCCGTCAGCCCGCCAAATTCGACGATCCCGGCACAGCGCAATCCGGCATCCATCGGTGTGGCGACAAATTTTCCGCTGGCGATCATATAGGTCGCGTTCAGGTGAATAGAGGGATCTTTGAACACCACGTGATAGCCGCGTTCGGATTCAAGCGGCACGTTCAGGCCAAGTTTTTTGGCCAGGGGTTTTGACCAAACGCCGGTTGCAAGCACTGCGCCGGCGCAATCAATGCGCCCCTGATCGGTGATTACGGCGCTGATTTTGCCATCGGTCAGATCAATGTCGATCACCTCGGCTTGGCGAATCTCGCCGCCTTCCGCGACCAACACTTGGGCCAAGGCCTGCACATAGCCCGCCGGATTGCGGATATACCCGTGGTCCTTCATCACCGCCAATAACCCGATGTCGGGACCAAGTGCGGGTTCATAATCGTGGACCGCGCCGCCTTTGATGATCTCGGGCACAAACCCCGCCTGTTGGCGAAGTTCAAAGGTCAAAGCATCGCCCGCAAAGGCGGTTTGGTCCTTATAAGCAAAGCAATAATCGCTGTCGGTGATCCAGCCTTCGGCGCTGGTGCCGTTGACGAGGGATTTGTGCTGTTCCACGGAATCGGCGACAATACCGGCCAATCCTTTGGAAATCCGCCGCGTGTCGGGTTCGTTGGCGTGGCTCAGGTATTTCATAAGCCAAGGTAGCAATTTGGGCAGGTAGGACCAGCGCAAGAACAGCGGAAAATTTGGATCAAGCAAGAGTTTCGGGCCCTTGGCACCAAGACCGGGGGCGGTGACCGGCGCGACACCGCAGGCCGCGAGAATCCCGCCGTTGCCATAAGACGTGCCCATGCCAACCGCGCCTTTGTCGACGAGGATCACGTCTCTGCCCGCGCGGCGCAGCCAGATGGCGGTCGAAACGCCGACAATGCCCGCGCCGATGACGACGATTTGGTTCGCGTTTTTGGTCACAAGCTTTCCCCCTTTGAGGTAACAATTGCCAATTTGGCAACCTTATCGATGTCGGGTCTGTGGCACAAACCCGGTGTTTGCTTTCCTTATCAACAGGTGGTTCCAGATCTTGAAACCGGTGGTTTTTGGGCGGGTTGTCATTGGTTATCCCATCCAGCGCCGCACCGGCGCGCGGGCTTCTTCGAGGGGCTGTGAAATGACATCAATCAACGTCGGGCCGTCATGGCCAATCGCCGCTTTCATCACGCTTGCCAGGTCATCGGGGTCACTTACCTGCCATGATTTCACCCCATAAGCGCGGGCAATGGCGGCGTGATCGGTGCGGTTGAAATCGACATTGTAATAGCGTTTGCCAACGTCGCGTTCCTGACTTGCCTTGATCCAGCCAAAGGTGCTGTTGGAAAAAACGATATAGGTGATTGGCGCGTTGCAACGCACCACGGTTTCGAGTTCACCGCAGGTAAATCCGAACGATCCGTCGCCCATCAGTGCAACGATTTTACTCTTGGGGCGACCAAACCATGCGCCAAGGGCGGCACTTAACGCATATCCCAATGCGCCATGGGCCCGGTTGGTGATGAACCGGCGACCCGCCATAGGCAGTTGATAATACGCGGAAAAATACGGGCATGAGGTGCCGGGATCCGAGAGGATTGCTGCGTCTTGCGGCAACACCCGCATCATGGTGGCAATCACCCGTTCGGGGCGGATCGGGGTTTCATTGCCCTGCGCCAAAGCATCGAAGGCCGTGAATTTTCGGCGTTTGGCATCGGCCACCGCAGCGGCACCGCCAAAGGTTGTTGCACCTTGATTGCGCCGATCCAGTTCGGCGTTGACGGCCGCAAGCGAGACCCGCAAATCGCCAACAACGGCGACCTCGGTTTGGTAATTTGCGCCGATCACCATAGGGTCCATGTCAAAATGCACAATGCGCGCGCCCGGTTTTGGGGCTTCCCAACGCGATGTCGTGGTTGATCCGGCGCGGCACCCCATGAACACCACCAAATCTGCGGCTTCCATCAATTCCCATGTTTCATCGGTGCCGCCGTTCGAGCCGACCACACCCAGACATTGCGGGTGGGTCTCTGCGAGGCTGCCTTGGCCGGAAATCGAGGTGGCAACAGGGATATCAAGGCGGGTGGCAAGGCGGTCAAGTTCGTCCATCGCGCCCGAAATCACCAGTCCCCCAGCGCAGATAATCAACGGGTTTTTTGCCGACAGGATCGCATCAATCGCCGCCTCGATTGCGCCCTGTTCGGGACCGGTGCGATAGGCGGGATAGTTCAGCAGATTTGGATCGGCCCAGACATCGGACGGGTCCACCGCGTCATATTGGATGTCATACGGCAGGCCAAGATGCGCCGACCCGGTGGGCGCGGTCGACATGGCGCGAAACGCCTTGCGGACCATGCGCGGAATATGCGCCGCCTGTTTGATTACCGTGTTCCATTTGGTAAGCGGTCGCATCAACGCGTCCTGATCGACCTCGGTGAGGGGGTATTTTCCGTAGGAGCCTACCGAAATATCGGTGGTGATGCCCAAAACCGCGTGCGAACTGTCGTTGGCTTCGATCAGACCGGGCAGGATATAGGTCGCGCCGCCCCCCGATGGCCCTTCGCATACGCCAACACGTCCGGTGACACGGCTATAGGCGTCGGCCATATAGGTGGCGCAGCGTTCGTCGCGGGTCAGAATATGGGTCATGCCGTGGTCAAGCCCGCGCATCGCGTCATAAAACGGCAATGTGGTGTCGCCGCATAGGCCGAAGATGTGTTTCACGCCCTGCGCCTCTAGCATCCGCACCATCGCCTCTGCGCCGTTCATCGTGTTTTGCAAGCTGCACCTGTTTCGGTTGGGATGGGGCACGACTCCGCCCGTTGCTAAATTGTATACAGCAGAATCGACACATGTGAAGGCAATTTTCTTGCCTCTTTTGACGGATCTCGTTATTTGTCCGGGGTAACCGGTAAACGGGCGGAGTGTGATGACCAAACCCAAGAGCAACGTTGATATCGCCTATGCCCGCCTGCACAAAATGGCGGTGAATTTTGAATTCAAACCCGAAGAACGTCTCAATGAAAGTGCGCTTTCGATCCGCCTGTCCATAAGCCGGACACCGCTGCGCGAGGCCCTTAACCGGTTGGTGGCCGAGGGGCTTTTGACGTTCAAAAACGGGCGCGGTTTCTTTTGTCGCGCGCTTAGTCCGGCACGTATTCATGACCTTTACGAGGCGCGCGCAGCCGTTGAATCCGAGGCGTTGTTGCGGGCGATATCACGCGCCACCGATGGTAAAATCGCGTCGGTTGTGACCTACCTGGACCAGACAGAAGCCGATTATGATACCTGTGAAAATTTAACCGAACTCCTTGAAGTGGATGTGGAATTTCACCGGCGGTTGGCGGAATTATCCAATAACGGCGAGCTGTTGAGGATGTTGGAAAACCTCAACGACCGTATTCGGTATGTGCGCCTGATCAACCTGCAATTGCTGCGCGCCGACAAAAGCCCACCGGCGACCCGCCTTTCCGCCCATCGCA
The DNA here is from genome assembly GCA_030950105.1 of Rhodobacterales bacterium. Classification (GTDB taxonomy): domain Bacteria; phylum Pseudomonadota; class Alphaproteobacteria; order Rhodobacterales; family Rhodobacteraceae; genus JAUZRV01. The sequence continues at coordinate 6,977 of JAUZRV010000245.1, forward strand.
CGATTATGAACCATGTTGCGCGGCGCGATTCAGATGCGGCGATAGCGGCCCTGCGCGCCCATATCGAACAACGCGGCGAAGAAATAACCGAGGCGGTGCGCATCGCCTATTCGCAACTTTATGTGCCTTCAGTTTAACCCGAGACCCTGAGCAAGGAGCGTTCCATGTCTGTTCAATATGGTGGCAAAACCGTCTATGGCGCAAATCTCGGTATTCTTATGTTGGAAACCCGATTTCCGCGAATTATTGGCGATATCGGCAATGCGTTGACCTGGCCGTTTCCGGTGCAATATCGCGTGGTGCGCGGCGCGACACCCGACAAAGTGGTGCGTCAGGGGGCCGCCGCAATGGCGGATTTGACGGGAACATTCATAGATGCCGCGCGTGATCTCGTGGTGACGGGGGCCGACGGCATCACCACAAATTGCGGGTTTTTGTCATTGGTTCAGGAAGAAGTGGCCGATGCCATTGGTGTGCCATTTGCCAGCTCGTCATTGATGCAGGTGCCGGGCGTGCAAGCGCTGTTGCCGCGCGGCAAACGGGTCGGGATTTTGACGATTTCCAAGGCGTCGATGACTGATGCGCACTTGATCGCCGCCAACGTGCCGCTGGATACGCCGGTTGTTGGCACCGAGGGCGGGCGCGAATTTACCCGTGGTATTTTGGACGACGAGGCCAGCCTTGATTTTGCCGCCTGCCGTCTTGATTTGATCGACGCCTCGCGCACCCTTGTTGACGCTCATGAAAACATCGGGGCCATCGTTCTTGAATGCACCAATATGGTGCCTTATGCGGCGGATGTGCGCAAAATTACCGGCCTGCCGGTTTATTCGATTTATAGTTTCGTAAACTGGTTTCAGGCCGGTTTGATGCCGCGCCGGTTCGGCGTCACGCTTGATGATCCGGTCAGGTAAGGATGCCGGGCAGGTTAAGGCCGTTTTCGCGCGCGCACTCTATCGCGCTCTCGTATCCGGCATCGGCATGACGCCACACGCCCGACGCCGGATCGTTCCATAATACCCGCGCAATCCGCTTGGCGGCGGCGTCGGTACCATCGGCGCAAATCACCACGCCGGAATGTTGCGAATATCCCATGCCAACGCCGCCGCCGTGGTGCAAGCTTACCCATGTGGCGCCAGATGCGGTGTTGACCAATGCGTTCAACAGCGGCCAATCGGATACCGCGTCGGATCCGTCGCGCATGGATTCGGTTTCGCGGTTGGGCGAGGCCACCGATCCGGCATCAAGATGGTCACGTCCGATCACCACCGGCGCGCTTAATTCGCCGCTGCGCACCATCTCGTTAAAGGCCAATCCCAATTTGTGTCGCTCGCCGAGACCAACCCAGCAAATCCGCGCCGGAAGCCCCTGGAAACTGATGCGTGCGCGCGCCATATCAAGCCAGTTGTGCAGCTCTTTGTTGTCGGGAAGAATTTCTTTAACCTTCTGATCTGTCTTGTAAATATCCTCTGGATCACCCGAGAGTGCGACCCAGCGAAACGGCCCGATCCCGCGACAAAACAACGGCCGGATATAGGCAGGCACAAAGCCGGGAAAATCGAACGCATTTTCCAATCCTTCGTCAAACGCCATCTGCCGGATGTTGTTGCCATAATCCACCGTCGGCACGCCCGCCTTGTGAAAATCGACCATCGCCGCAACCTGGGTTTTCATGCTGGCCTTGGCCGCACGTTCGACCCGTTTTGGATCGCTTTCACGGCGTTCAATCCACTCTGCCATGGTCCACCCTTGCGGCAGATATCCGTTGATCGGGTCATGCGCGCTGGTCTGATCTGTTACAATATCGGGGCGCACCCCACGGCGGTAAAGTTCGGGGAAAACATCGGCAGCATTGCCCAAAAGACCCACCGATTTTGCCTTGCCTGCGGCGGTCCAGCGCTCGATCATGGCCAGGGCTTCGTCGATGTTATCGGTGCTTTCATCCACATATTTGGTGCGTTTGCGAAATTCGATGCTGTCGGGATTACATTCCACCGCGAGGCAACAGGCACCGGCCATTACCGCGGCCAAAGGTTGCGCACCGCCCATGCCGCCAAGACCGCCGGTGAGAATCCATTTTCCGTGTAGATTGCCATCGTAATGTTGGCGGCCTGCCTCGGCAAATGTCTCGTAGGTGCCTTGCACGATCCCTTGTGATCCGATGTAAATCCAACTGCCCGCCGTCATCTGCCCATACATCATTAAACCCTTTTTATCGAGTTCGTTAAAGTGGTCCCAATTGGCCCAATGCGGCACCAGATTTGAATTGGCAATCAGAACACGCGGCGCATCGACATGGGTGCGCACCACGGCCACGGGTTTGCCGGATTGCACCACCAATGTTTCGTCGTCTTCAAGGGTTTTGAGGCTCTCGACGATGCGATCAAAATCGGCCCATGTGCGCGCCGCTCGCCCGATACCGCCATAGACCACCAATTCATGCGGGTTCTCGGCGACATCGGGGTGCAGGTTGTTCATCAACATCCGCATCGGCGCCTCGGTGAGCCAACTTTTACAGGTCAGTTCCGACCCGGTGGGCGGATAAATATCACGGGTATTTTTGCGGGGGTTGTTCATTGCGGGCTCCATTGAGAGAGGGTAGCGAGGATGTTTTCAAGGTGGGCTTTCAAAATGTTGGCCTTGTTTGTGTCATAGGTCCACGGCGGCGATTCCATCATATAGGTCGATTGTGCAATCTCCATCTGAATGGCGTGCTGGCCGATTTCGGGGCGGCCATAATGGCGTGTGGTCCAACCGCCCTTGAAGCGGCCATTCAGGACATGGGAAAAGCCCTTGGCCTGGGCGCAAATAGCAACTGTTGCGGTCTCGATTGCGCGCGCGCAAGTGGTGCCATCTGCGGTGCCAATGTTGAAATCCGGTAGTTTTCCGTCGAACAAAAACGGAATGTTCGAGCGAATAGAATGGCAATCAAACAGCACAACAAAGCCGTGGATGTCGCGCAGCCGGTCAAGTTCTTGTTGCAACGCCGTGTGATAAGGCGCGTGGTATTGTTTGCGCCTTTCCATGATCATTTCGCTATCTGGCGCGCGGTTTTCGCGGTAAATCTTGCGCCCGTCAAAATCGGTGGTCGGGCAAAGTTCTGTGGTATTTTGACCGGGATAGAGGCTTGTCCCGTCGGGATCACGATTGGCGTCGATGACATAGCGGTGCACCAATGTGCGCACGGTTGTGATGTCGGGTAGAAGATCGTGAAAAAGGTCGTGAATATGCCAATCGGTATCGGTCAGCATCTGCCCGTTTTCATTCAAACCGGGCCAGATGTCATCGGGAATTATTGGCCCTGTATGAGGAACCCCCAATACCAGCGGGCTATTTCCTCGGCTGATTTCGGTAATGGACATGATTTCTCCGCTGGCGGGTTGGTTTTTCTTGATTAAATCTTAGTATAATAATATTATGTGCACACATAATATGTCAAGCGAGATACACATGCAGGTTATTAACGCACGCGAGGCCCTGCTGCCCGATGGGTGGCACAAGGATGTTCAAATCGAAATTGGGCCTGATGGGCGGGTGGCCAGTATTACCACCAATACCAATCTTAACGGGCGGGTTATTGATCTCGTGTTACCGGCCCCCGTTAACCTTCATAGCCACGCGTTCCAACGCGCAATGTCCGGTCTTACCGAGGCGCGTGGGCCGGATGCCAGCGATAGTTTCTGGACGTGGCGCACCCTGATGTATCGGTTCCTTGACCAACTTGATCCCGATCAGATAGAGGCGATTGCCGCCCTTGTTTTTATGGAGATGCTCGAGGCGGGATATGCTGGCGTATGTGAATTCCACTATTTGCATCATGCCATTGCCGGTGCGCATTATGACAGCAAAAGCGAGCTGTCTGAGCGGGTGATTTCGGCGGCGCAAAGGGCCGGTATCGGTCTCACTCTGGTGCCGGTTCTTTACCAGTTTGGCGGTTGTGACGCGCGGCCTCTCAAGGGCGGGCAACGTCGTTTTGGCAATACGCCGGATCAATTTCAACGGGTTTTCGAGGGCGCGAAAATGGCGCTTGGCCATGCACCAGATGACTATGCTATCGCGACCTCGGCCCATTCTTTGCGCGCGGTTGATCAATCGGGCCTTACGTTCGCGGCGGCCCTTGCGCCGGAACGGCCATTTCACATGCATCTTGCCGAACAGCACGCCGAAGTTGACGAAGTCATGGCCCATTGGGGCGCGCGGCCGGTGCAATGGTTGTTGGACAATCACGCCGTTGATGGCCGGTGGTGTTTGATCCATTGCACGCAAATGACCGCGCAGGAAGCCCGCGATCTTGCCGGTTCGGGCGCGATTGCCGGATTATGCCCGATCACCGAATCCAATCTTGGTGACGGGATTTTTAACGGGGTGGATTACCTTGGGGCGGGCGGAAAAATCGGGGTTGGATCGGATTCAAACGTGCACATAAGTCTGTTTGAGGAATTGAAAACCCTCGAATATTCGCAACGTCTGCGCGACAATAGCCGCGCGTCACTTGCCAATGCGGATCGTTCATCGGGGCGACGTATATACGAGGACGCATTGATTGGCGGTGCGCAGGCGGCCGGGCGAAATTCCGGCGCGATCAAGGTCGGGATGCAGGCCGATCTTGTCGGGCTTGCCGGTGACAATCATTGGCTGTGCAATCGTGCGGGTGACACCGCGTTGGACACGTTGATTTTTGGCGGTCACGGGCAGGATTGCATCACCGATGTGTGGAGCGCGGGCCGTCATATGGTGCGCGAGGGCCGTCATATTGCACGCGATGCGATAACGCGGGACTTTGTCAAAGTGGTCACCGCGCTTGTGGCGACGGGTTAACGCGACAACACAAAGTGTTTACGTGACATGTCGGCCCGTTCAGGGTTTCCTTGGCGGGTCAGGAAAGAGGTTGCCATGGACTGTATCCGCCCGTTTGCCCCATATCTTTTAGCGCTGGTTTTTGCCTTGATTATGGCGCTGTTCCAAGTGCCGGAACTGTTGGGGGCACACCCGTTTTGGGCGCTCAAAGTGATTTGGCTGGGGCTTCCTGTCGGGTTGGTTGCGGCCTTTTTGACCGGATTTTTGGGCCTCTCCAAAACCCTGCGCATAGCCCTGTTTACCGTGGCCACCCTTAGCGCATTTTATGTCGCAACGCAGGGTAAAACCGTCTTTGTCAATTCCTATGCGGAAAACGGATTGGCGGGCAGGTTTTGGTATTTTGGCTGGATCGGCACCATGGCCGCGGTTTCCGGATTGATTGCCGTTCTCATCCGGAAGTGACCCCTGCCACAGATGAAATAATCCGCGACAAGGGCCGTATTAAAAGCGAACCGCTTAAATGATCGCTTCGAACAATGCCTTGGTATTGTCAAAGGTCATTTCAACCGGATTGCCACCGACGCTCGGGTCCTTGAGCGCCATTTCGGTGAGTTCATCAATGCGGTCATTTCCGACGCCCATATCCGAAAGTTTGCGAGATATGCCCATGGAATCGTTGAAGTCCTGCACAAATTCGCAAAACCCGTCAAAGCCGCCTTTGATGTCGAGATAGTTGGCAACCGCCACAAAACGGTCGCGGATTTCCGGCGCGTTGAATTGCAGAACTGCGGGCATACAAACGGCATTGGTGGTGCCGTGGTGGGTGTTGTAAACCGCGCCAATCGGGTGGCTTAACGCGTGAATTGCCCCAAGACCCTTTTGGAAGGCCGTCGCCCCCATCATCGCCGCCGACATCATATGGGCGCGCGCCTCCATATCACCGGCATCGGCGTAAACGCGGGGCAGATTGTCTTTGACCAGATGCATGCCTTCAAGGGCAATGCCCTGCGACATCGGATGATAATGCGGGCTGGAAAAGGCCTCGACACAATGGGCAAACGCATCAAGTCCGGTGCCAGCGGTGATGAATTTCGGCATGCCAACCGTCAAAACCGGATCGCAAATCACCACTGTTGGCAGAACTTTGGGGTGAAAGATGATCTTTTTTACATGGGTCACGCTGTCGGTGATCACGCTGGCGCGCCCGACTTCGGAGCCGGTGCCCGCCGTAGTTGGCACTGCGACAATCGGGGCAATCACATCGGGGTTGGCGCGGGTCCACCAATCGCCGATATCTTCAAAATCCCACAAGGGGCGGGTTTGACCGGCCATGAAGGCGACCATTTTGCCCAGATCAAGACCAGAGCCACCGCCAAAGGCAATTACCCCGTCATGGCCACCACGGCGAAACGCGATAATGCCGTCTTCGACGTTCTTTTCGGTTGGATTGGGATCGACATCGGCGAAAATCGCACGGCCAAGGCCTGCGGCCTCCATCAAATCGAGGGTATAGGTGGTGATGTCCAAACCGGCCAAACCACGGTCGGTGACGAGCAAAGGATTGCCGATACCGGCCTGCGCACAGGCATCGGCGATTTCAGCAATACGGCCTTCGCCGAAACGGATGTTGGTCGGATAGGACCAGTTGCCTTTGAGTTCCATTTTACAGTGTCCTTTTACTGTGCTTTCTTGAGATGATAGGATTTTGGCCGGGTCAGGTTGTGATAGCCGATAACCGACAACCCGCCGCCACGTCCGGTGTTTTTACACCCCGTCCAGCAGAGGCCGGGATCAAGATAATCGGCGCGGTTCATGAACACCGTGCCGGTTTCGATTTGTTGGCCGATAGTGATTGCGCGATCAATATCGCGGGTCCAAAGCGATGCGGTGAGGCCAAATTCGCTGTCGTTCATCAACGCGATGGCTTCGGCGTCGCCCTTGACCTTCATAATGCCGACCACTGGCCCGAAACTTTCGTCGCGCATCACTCGCATAGAGTGATCCACATCGACCAGAATTTGCGGCATCAGATAGGCGCCGCCGTCGTCCTCGGGGAACAATGCCGGATCAATCAGGGGCTTGGCCCCATCTGCAATCGCCTCGGCGGTTTGGGCACGGACCTCGGCGGCAAAACGCACGTTGGCCATCGGTCCAAGGGTGGTTTCAGCGTCGAGAGGATTGCCGAGTTTATAGGTGTTCACAATGGCCACGGCTTTTTCCACGAAGGCGTCAAACAGCGATTCCACCACGTAAATCCGTTCGATCCCGCAACAGCATTGGCCACTGTTGAACATCGCACCGTCAATCAATGTGTCAACGGCGGCGTCCAGATCGGCGTCTTCCATGACGTATCCCGGATCTTTGCCGCCCAGTTCAAGACCGACGCCGGTAAACGTGCCAGCCGCTGCTTTTTCTATGGTGATCCCGCCACCAACCGAGCCGGTGAAATTGACAAATCCGAATGATTTTGCCGCAATCAAATCCGATGTGGTTTGATGGTCCAAAAATACGTTTTGAAACACATCTACCGGCACGCCGGCGGCGTGAAATGCCTCGGCCATGCGTTCGCCAACTAGCGGTGTTTGGCTCGCGTGTTTCAACAGCACGGCATTGCCGGAAATCAACGCCGGAGCGACGGTATTGATCGCGGTCATATAGGGGTAATTCCACGGCGCGACGACCAACACAACGCCATGCGCCTCGCGGGCGATGTAGCGTTTGAAATTCTCGCTGTCTTCGACTTCTATCGGGGCGAGGGCATCGGTGGCGATTGCGGCCATATGGGTCGCGCGTTCGTTAAATCCGCCAAATTCACCGCCGTAACGGGTCGGGCGGCCCATTTGCCACGCCAGTTCGGTCACGATGTCATCGTTCATTGCGCCAACGCGGGCGACCCCGTCCATAACAAGGGCGATACGGTCGGCCAGAGGGCGCGCGGCCCATTCTGTTTGCGCGTCTTTTGCACGGGTAACAACCGCGGTTGCGGCCGCCATGCTCAGGGTTGGACGCTCAACATAAAGCGAGCCATCAATAGGCGAGATACATTTGATTGTGTTGGTCATTTTCTAGGCTTTCTCAAATCCACGGGCGATTTCATAGTCGGTTACGACGCGGGCAAATTCTTCCTGTTCCCATGTGGCGGCGCGGTAATAATGGTCCACGACATCATCGCCCAATGCCTTGCGCAGCATGGCCGACCCGTTCAACGCAGTGCCGGCATCGCGCAGGTTTTCCGGAATGTTATCAACGGTTTTGTCGGCGTAGGCATCCCCGGTCAGGGCCGGCCCAAGGGTCAGGTTTTCTTCAATTCCGGCGAGACCGGCGGCGAGTTGCGCCGCCATTGCCAGATAGGGATTCATGTCCGATCCACCAATGCGGCACTCGACGCGCACCGATTTGGTATTGGCGCCACACAGGCGGAAACCGGCGGTGCGATTGTCGACCGACCACGCGGTGCCGGTGGGGGCAAAGGTGCCTTTTTGAAAGCGTTTATAGCTGTTGATATAAGGCGCGAGGAAATAGGTGTAATCGGGCGCGTATTTGATCATGCCCGCCACATAAGAGCGCATCAAATCGGACATGCCGTGTTCTTTTTCGGCATCATGGAAAATGGATTCCCCGTCTTTCCACAACGATTGATGCACGTGTGACGAGCTGCCGACGCGATCCTTGTGCCACTTGGGCAAAAACGTTACGGCGTGGCCCTTGGCCCATGCGATTTCCTTGATTGCGTGTTTGGCGATGGTGTGGTGATCGGCACATTCAAGCGGCGCACCATAGCGGATATTCAATTCTTCCTGTCCGGCCTCGGCCTCGCCTTTGGTGCCTTCCACGGGGATGCCAGACGCATAGAGATCATTGCGGATCGGGCGCATGATGTTTTCTTCTTTGGTGGTTTGCAGCATATGGTAATCCTCGTTATAAGCGCTGATCGGTTCGAGGTTTTGAAATCCGTCGGCGCGGATTTCGTCGATGGTTTTGGCGAATAGGAAGAACTCCAATTCGGTCGCCATCATCGCGCTTAATCCCATGTCCTCAAGGCGTTTTATCTGCTTTTTAAGCACACCGCGCGGGGAATGGGATACGTCTTGGTGGGTGTTATGGTCCTGCACATCACAGAGAACCATTGCGGTGCCATCAAGCCACGCACAGATGCGCAGCGTGTCCAAATCCGGCTTCATCACATAGTCGCCATAACCGGATTCCCATGATGTCGAGGCATAGCCATCAGGCGTCGCCATTTCGAGATCGGTGGCCAGCAGGTAATTGCAACAATGGGTTTCTTCCCAGGCGCTGTCGACAAAATGCCGGGCCAGAAACCGCTTGCCCATCAGGCGGCCTTGCATATCGACAAGAACGGCCAGAACCGTGTCGATTTCACCGGCGTCTATCGCCTGTTTCAACGCATCAAGTGTGAGATTGGCAGACATAAGCGGCCTCCGGTTTGGATATTGCATTTCAGAATTGAGCCCCGTTTAGGCACGGTTGCTCTGGTGGATCGGTCTGTGGTCCGTCGGCAAACGGACCGCAGTGATCTGATTAACTGTTGCGCAAGGGACGTCGCGCAACGGTAAAATCAGCGTCTGTATCAGCGTTTATTTTCACGATTTTTTTCACGGTCATAAAGGCGAAATATGTCATGCCGCCACTCCGGTTTTCTGCATGGCCTCGGTGATCAGATCAGCGAGCATTTGCCCCATCGCATGTTGTGCGGCGACCGTGGCGATGAGGTCGTTTCGAACTTCGATCATCACGTTCATCAGGCCGTTTTCAATCCCGTGTTCTTTGAGGGTATGAGTCACGCCGTCTTGCGGACCATAGGGGCTGTTGCGCTGAACATTCAGAGGGGTGTGTGTGGCGGCAAGGGCGAGCATCTGGTCGGCGAGGCGGGTATCGGTATCATGTAAAATCCCGATTTCGACCTCGCGGCGCGCGCCTTGGTAGACGGGGGTGAAACTGTGCAACGTGACCAAAACGGGTTTGGTTTCGGCGGCGGCAATGGTTTTGGACAACAGCGATTGAAACGGGCGGTAAAACCGCGAAACGCGGTCTGCGCGCTGGGCCTCGGTGAGGTTCTGATTGCCGGGAATGTCGAATACTTCACTTTTTGACGGCATCGCGCCGGGTGATTCCGGTGGGCGGTTGCAATCGTAAACCAGCCGTGAAACCGTGCTTGTGACCAGTTTGGCATCGAGGATCCTGGCCATATGCGCGGCCATTTCCAAGGCGCCCGGATCCCATGCGACGTGGCTTATCTGCGCATCAGATGCCAGGCCAAGCCCTTCAAATTCCAGAGGTATTTTTCGCGACGCGTGTTCGCACACCAAAAGGACCGGCGCGGTGCCGCGGGCATTTGTGAGCGCTGCACTGCCCGAATTCCGGATCGCCGTGTCTGATGTGGCTTCGACTTTGGTCACGCGATTCCCCCGCTGGTATTTCACAGCAGAATTCGTCAGATTTCCCCGGACTGTCAATAGATTTTGTAAATATTTCTTCACCTTTCGTCGCTCTGTCGCTAAATTAAGAAAATATGGAAATAGCTTATAAAACAGGAACAAAAAGTGCCTGATTCTTTGAACCATCCCGAAACAATAGCGGATCGCCTGCATGAGCAATTTGACCGGCTGACACGGGCGGAGCGGCAGTTGGCGGCGTCGCTGTTGGAGAATTATCCTGTGTCGGGACTGGGCAGCATTACCACCGTCGCGCAGAACGCCGAAGTGTCGACACCGACGGTGGCGCGGATGGTGCAGAAGCTCGGTTTTAAAGGGTTTCCGCAGTTTCAGGCCGAGTTGCGCAGGGAGCTTGAGGAGAAGATATCCAACCCGATTGCCAAGCACGAAAACTGGGCGGACAAGGCACCGGAAGGGCATATATTGAATCGGTTTACCGAAGCTGTTATCGGCAATATCCGCCAGTCTCTGGGGCAAATCGAACCGGATGAATTTGATGCGGCCTGTGCGCTGCTGGCCGATCCGGCGCGGCGGATTTACGTGGTGGGCGGGCGCATTACCCGCGCATTGGCGGATTATTTTTTCCTTCATATGCAGGTTTTGCGCGCCGATGTGACCCAAATCCAGTCGATTTCAAACGCATGGCCGCATTACCTTCTGGATATGAAACCCGACGATATTGTGGTGGTTTTCGACGTAAGACGCTATGAAAACAGCACGTTACGTCTTGCCGAGATGGCGGCGGAACGCGGGGCCGAGATCATATTGTTTACCGATCAATGGCGCTCGCCGGTGTATAATTGTGCCAAACATTGTTTTGCGAGCCGCATCGTGGTGCCGTCGGCGTGGGATTCCAATGTGACGCAAATGTTGCTGTTGGAAACGGTGCTGGCGGATGTTCAGGAGCGCACATGGGACAAAACCCGCGCGCGGATGGAAGATCTTGAAGACATGTTTGACCGGACCAAATTTTTCCGAAAATTCACCTAAGCGTAGCGCGTGTCAAAACCCGAATGCGGCGCGCGGAGGGTTTCGAGCTTTAAGTTGAATTCTTTCTCGTTTGTTTAGAAGGGCTTGCGCTCTACCGACGTAAACATCGGGCGGCATAACGTTGTTCAGGCCCTCGTGATAATGCTGATGATTGTTGTGATCGACGAAGGTCGCCACTTGCACTCCCAAGTCGCCGGGCAGGTCGGGCAAGAAGTGGAATTTCGGCAGAATAGCAGATGGATCTGGGCGATATTTCCGCTCTCATTGTTTGCAAGCAAGCAAACGACCGGCGGGCAGCATCTTCATTTAATACCTGTGGGGGGCTGAAACTGCAGTCCGTTTACTTATACTTTTTACTTATACTTTGCCGCAACCCTGTTCGCAAAAGCAGGCCACTTCAATAACCTGATGGCTATCGCGGCTTCACAACGGCTGCATTTGTGATCTTCGCTACATTCGCTCGTGTTTGCAAAACCGGCTCTAGGGCTTTCCAAAAACCTTGTTCCGACAGTTTTGGGGGAAAACCGCGCAATTGACGCCGGTAGACTTTTATTGTGGCGCATTTGTCGCTAGAGTGGCGCCAAGACACCCGATTGGTGCCGTAGACGGCGCATGGGCAGGGCAAATAATAGGACCGGACAACCGGCGATAAACGCGCCTTTTGGCGTATCTGTAAGGGGCAAGGCATGAACTTTCAATTGGGTAACGGGCTGCGTATTGGGCGCACTAAACCGGCGATTTTGGCGCTGTCGGCGGTGCTGTTTGTCGCTGCATGCGAAGATACTGGCGGCTTTAACCCCTTCAAACCAAAGGCAGAAACAGCCGAAGCCGCAAGCGGAAGTGCGCCTGTGAAAACGGTCGAGCGCGACGTTGAAGCCCCTGAAATATTTCAGGTAACAGAAGCCGGTCTTTGGGATGGTCGCCCGTCTTTGGGCGGGGTGTGGGTCGCACATCCCGAGGTCAAAGACCCCGAGCGCGTTGTGATCCGCAATCCGGGCAACGGCAAATTTGTGATCGGGGCGTTGTTTCGCCGTGAACGTGAAAATCCCGGCCCAAGATTGCAAATTTCATCGGATGCCGCCGAGGCGCTTGGCATGTTAGCCGGTCAGCCGGTAAATCTTAATGTAACGGCTCTGCGCCGCGAAGAAGTGCCCGAAGCCCCCGTAGAGCAGGCCGAAACCGTGCCCGCGCCTGATGCGATTGAGGAAACCGCGCTTGATCCGATTGCTTCGGCTGCGGCTGCTATCGAGGCCGCAGAGGCACCTGCACCGGCCAAACCCGCAAAGCCAACGCCAAAACCGGCCCCTTCCGGCCTTGCCAAACCCTATATCCAGATCGGGATTTTCAGTGTCGAAACCAACGCCAGCAATACGGCCACGGCAATGCGGACATCCGGCATTATTCCGACCGTAAAAAAACAGACCTCAAGCGGTAAAACCTTCTGGCGGGTCATCGTTGGTCCGGTCAGAACCTCGTCGGAACGCGCCGGACTGTTGAAGAAAATCAAGGGGGCGGGCTTTACCGACGCCTACGCTGTCACCAATTAATTGCCACGCCACAGCCCCTTGATATCGGGCGGTGGCGTTCTGAATAGGGGCTGTTATATGTCTGCCATCACTCGTTTCACACGCCGTTTTATTCCGGCTTTTGTCCTGCTCTTGTGCATGGCGACGGTCGCAACCGCGTTCGAAACCCGCGCCCGCTCTGCTTTTGTGGTTGATCTGGCGACGGGCACGGTTCTGCTTGCAAAAAATGCCGATACACCGTTGCCGCCGGCATCAATGTCAAAATTGATGACACTTTTTGTGGCGTTCGAGGCGCTGCGGGATGGCCGCCTGTCCCTCGACGAAAAACTGCCGGTATCCCAGAGCGCGATGGACTATGGCGGCTCAACCATGTTTCTCGACACCACCGACAGGGTCACAGTCGAAGACCTGTTGCGCGGCATTATCGTGCTTTCAGGCAATGATGCCTGTGTCGTAATTGCCGAAGCCCTGTCCCCCGATGGCACCGAGTCCGGATTTGCTCGTTTCATGACCCAACGCGCGAAAACGCTCGGAATGACCAATTCCACATTCATAAATTCCAATGGATGGCCCGCCGCCGGCCACCGGATGAGCATGCGCGATTTGGCCCTGTTGGCACGCCGCATCATCACGGATTTTCCGCAATTTTACCCGCTGTTTGCCGAGACCGAATTTAAATTCGATGGCCGTGCGCCGCAAAACGTAAAAAACCGCAACCCGTTGTTAACGCTGGGGATCGGTGCCGATGGCTTGAAAACCGGCCACACAGCCGAGGCCGGTTATGGCCTTGTTGGATCCGCCAAACAGGGCGACCGGCGCGTGGTTTTTGTCATCTCGGGATTGGATAGCGCCCGCGCGCGCGCCGAAGAAGCCGAGGCGATTGTCAATTGGGCCTTCCGTCAATTCGCCGAACGCAAGGTGGTGAGCGCCAATAATGTGATTGCGCAGGCCGATGTGTTTATGGGCGAAGCGGCGCAGGTTGGCATGACCGCAGCACAGGATAAATCAACCCTCGTGCCCATCGCCGCGGGCGCGCAAATCACCGCCGAGGTGGTGTATAACGGTCCCGTGCAGGCCCCGATCTCAAAAGGTCAGGCGCTGGGCGAATTGATCTTTGCGTTTGATGGCCTTCCACAGGTGCGGATTCCCTTGGTTGCAGATCGCGATATCGCCCGCGCCGGATTTCTTGGACGCATCAAAACCGTCTCCGGTATCTTGTTGAAGCGGCTCAATGAAGGTCCAGCTGCACCTGACGCGTCACCGGACGCTGCGGAGGGATGACTTTGGGCGCGAAAGGCCGCTTTATTACTTTTGAAGGTATAGACGGTTCGGGGAAATCCACACAGGCGCGTCTCTTGGCCGACCATTTGCGTGCGCAAGGGGTCGATGTGCTGCTCACCCGCGAACCGGGCGGCTCGGCAGGTGCCGAAGAAATCCGCGCATTGGTGCTTGAGGGCGACCCGGATCGCTGGTCTCCGGAAACCGAAATTCTGCTGTTTACGGCGGCGCGCCGTGACCATCTTGAACGCACCATCAATCCGGCTTTGGCTGCGGGGCAGGTGGTGATTTGCGACCGTTTCGCCGATTCAACGCGTATGTATCAGGGCCTGAAACGGGCCGAGGGTGATCGTGATCTGCGCGCCCTTGTGGATCAACTCCATACCCTGATGATTGGCCGCGAACCCGACCTTACGGTGTTGATCGACATGGACCCAGCAACCGGCCTCGGGCGGGCGTTATCGCGCGCCACCAAAGAGGAGCGCTTTGAGGGGTTTGGTCAAACCTTGCAAGAAAACATGCGCGCCGGTTTTCTGGACCTTGCCGATCAATATAGCGACAGGTTTGTGGTGATTGATGGTGCGCGTGCGATTGATACCGTGGCCGACGAGGTCGCTAAAACCGTGTTGGAACACCTGCAATGACCGATACCGATCTGCCCGAACCCGACCGCATTGATGGCGCGCCACATCCACGTGAAACCGCGCGCCTGATCGGGCAGGGGACGGCGGTTGATACATTTCTAACTGCGTTTAATTCCAAACGTCTGCATCACGGTTGGCTGCTCACCGGTCCGCGTGGCGTCGGCAAGGCCACGCTAGCATGGAAAATCGCGGCGTTTCTTCTGGCAACTCCAAACACGGCAGAGGACGGCGGCATGTTTGGCGATACTTTGCCCGCGCCGACATCTCTCGATATTCCCGCCGATCATCCGGTTGCGCGGCGTTTAATGGCGGGATCGGAACCGGGCCTTCTGGTTTTGCGCCGCCCCTACGATGAAAAAACCAAAAAACTCAAATCGGTGATCACCGTTGACGAAGTGCGCGGCCTTAACCGGTTCTTTTCCCTCTCTGCCACCGATGGCGGCCACCGCGTGGTCATTGTCGATAGTGCCGACGAGATGAACCCCAATGCCGCCAATGCTTTGCTCAAACAACTCGAAGAACCGCCTAAAAACACCACGCTTTTACTGATTTCCCATCAACCCTCGGGCTTGCTGCCCACTATCCGGTCACGCTGCCGCGAACTGCGCCTTTCCCCGCTATCCGCACCCGACATGAGCGCGGCTCTTGAGCAGGCTTCTATTGAAAATACCCAAGATACCAATGCTTTAGCGGAACTTGGTGGTGGATCCGTGGGTGCATCCATTCGCCTGATCAATCTCGGCGGGTTGGTCATGTATCGTGAAATTATCGCCCTGATGGGAACCCTGCCAAACCTTGATCGCGCCCGCACCCTGAAACTCGCCGAGGCGGCGGCCACCCGCGGTCAAGACGCGCGTCTTGATCTGTTGATTTCGCTGGTTGATCTGTTTCTAATCCGCTTGGCGCGCACCGGCGCCACCGGCATCCCGCCCAAAACCGAGGCCGCCCCTGACGAGGCCAAAATCCTTGCCCGTCTGGCCCCGTCGCCCGCCCACGCCCGGGCATGGGCCGTCGTTGCCCAGGAAATCGGCACAAGAATGCGCCATGGTCGCGCGGTGAACCTTGACCCGACCGCCCTTGTCCTAGATACATTTTTCAAAATTCAGCACACCGCTGCGGCCTGATACGGGCCTGTTTTGGGAACCAACCGATGACCACATTACCACAGATCACCGATAGCCATTGCCACCTCGATTTCCCCGATTTCGACGAGGACCGCACCGAAATGATCGCGCGCGCCATTGATGCCGGTGTGACCCGCATGGTCACCATCTGCACCAAATTGCGCAATGAACCGCAAGTGCGCGCCATTGCCGAAAAATACGCGCCGGTGTTTTACGCCGCCGCCACCCACCCGATGAATGTCGCCGAAGAACCGGCGGTCACTGTTGACGATCTTGTAGCCCTTGCCGCCCATCCAAAATTTGTTGCTATCGGCGAAACCGGCCTTGATTACCACTATACCATCGACAGTGCACAGGCCCAAAAAAACGCGCTGCGCATCCATATCGAGGCAGCGCGCCGCACCAAATTGCCACTGATCATCCATTCCCGCGATGCCGATAGCGATATGGCCGATCTTCTCGCCTCCGAGATGAAAAACGGCGCGTTCACCTGCGTCATGCATTGCTTTTCCTCGACGCCGGAATTGGCCCGCGCCACGCTTGATCTCGGGTTCTACCTGTCGATGTCCGGCATTGCGACCTTCCCCAAAAGCGTCGAGGTGCGCGATATTTTTGCCGCCGCCCCCGTGGATCGCATTCTTGTCGAAACTGACGCGCCCTACCTTGCGCCGCCCCCCAAACGTGGCAAACGCAACGAACCCGCCTATACCGCCCATACGGCGCGGGTCGGGGCCGATGTTTTCAAAATGGACTATGCCGATTTTGCCGCGCAAACACAGGTAAATTTCGACCGCCTGTTCACCAAGGTCGCGGCCTATAGGGCGCCAAAATAATGGCCGAACTGCGCTTCACCATCCTTGGTTGCGGCTCGTCTGGCGGGGTGCCGCGCCTCTCGGAAAAACCGGGCGGGCACTGGGGGGATTGCGATCCGGAAAACCCCAAAAACCGCCGCCGCCGTTGCTCCCTTTTGGTGGAACGCCACATCGATGCGGGCACCACCCGCGTGCTCATCGACACCACCCCCGACATGCGTGCCCAACTCTTGGACCAAGGCGTTGGCGCGCTCGATGCGGTGGTTTACACCCATTCCCACGCCGACCACGTGCATGGCCTTGATGATCTGCGCATGATCGTGTTCAACACCCGGAAACGCCTTGCTGTCTGGGCCGATGGCGACACCCAGAACGACCTGTTTTCACGCTTTGGCTATGCGTTTGTGCAACCCAAAACCTCACCCTATCCGCCGATCCTCGAGATGAACACAATTGACGGTGATATCACCATCGACGGGGCAGGGGGTGTGCTCACTTTGACCCCGTTCAAGGTCAATCACGGCTCGATTGATGCGCTTGGCTTTCGGGTTGAAAACCTCGCCTATCTGCCAGATGTCGCCACCATGCCCGACGATGCGTGGGACAATTTGCACGACCTCGATTGCTGGATTGTCGATGCCCTGCGCCGCACCCCGCACCCGACCCATTCACATCTCTCGCAAACCCTCGACTGGATCACCCGCGCGGCTCCAAAACGCGCGATCCTGACCAATATGCACATCGACCTCGACTATCAAACCGTCGCCGATGAAACCCCCGATCACATCACCCCCGCCTATGATGGCCTGACAATCACCTATCAAATATAAACTCCGACCCGGCATCTTTGTCCCTTAAATATCCCCGCCGGAGGCTCCCACAATATCCCCCATCGCTGAGGCCCGAAAAATGCAAGCCCTCCTCGACGTCATCCTGCCCGTCTTTCTGGTGATCGGTTTTGGCTATCTTGCGGTCTGGCGCGGCATCATCAACGACAACGCCATTGATGGTGTGATGGGTTTCACCCAGAATATCGCCATCCCCGCCCTGCTGTTTCGTGCCATTTCGCAACTCGATCTCGCCCAGAGCTTCGATTTCAAATTGCTCGGCACCTATTATTTTGGCGCAACAATCGCCTTCGGCCTCGGGTTGTTCGGCGCGCGCGCCCTGTTCAAACGCTCATGGGAAGAAAGCGTTGCAATCGGCTTTTGCGCGTTATTTTCCAACTCGCTCATGCTTGGCCTGCCGATCACCGAGCGTGCCTTTGGGGCCGGTGCCCTTGTGTCCAACTATGCTATCGTCGCGCTTCATTCCCCGTTTTGTTATGGCATCGGTATCACCGCAATGGAAATCGCGCGCGCCAATTCCGCCCACACCGGCACCTCTACCGCCACTCTGGTCAAGACCATCCTAAAGGCGATGTTTCGCAATGCTCTGATTGTCGGCATTGGCCTTGGATTCATCGTCAATCTATCGGGTCTGATGCTGCCGACTCCCTTAACCGATGCCCTTGATTTGCTGGTGCGCACTGCGCTTCCGGCGGCTTTGTTCGGGGTCGGGGGCATCCTCGTGCGTTACCGCCCCGAAGGCGACCTCAAAGTGATCGCTTATGTTTGCGCCGTCACATTGATCGCCCTTCCGGCCATGGTGTGGGGCCTCGGCACCGCCGTGGAGCTGCCACAGGCAGCGTTTCGTTCGGCGGTTTTGACGGCCGCCATGGCCCCCGGAATCAACGTCTACATTTTCGCAAATATGTATGGTTTGGCGCGCCGCGTCGCTGCCAGCTCGGTTTTGATCGGCACCACACTATCGGTCTTGACGGTGTGGATATGGCTGGGCATCCTGCCTTGACAATAGACTGGCTTAAAAGGATATGCCGATGGCCATTGTTGCCCCGTTAACCGAAGAAAAAATGGACGCAGATTTGCGCGAAGAAGTGCAATTCTTCAAAGGCCCACTTGGCGTGATTCCCAATTCTGTGCGCACCATGGCACACCGCCCCGATATCGCGCGCGCGTTTACCAATCTTAACATCGCGGTGATGACTGACTACGGCACTGTCACCCCTGAATTCAAACGTATCCTTGGCTATGTCAGCAGCCACGCCTCGGGTTGCCTATATTGTCAGGCCCATATGATTCTGGCCTCCGAGCGTTTCAATGCCTCCGAGGAGCGCCTCAACGATGTGTTTAACTACGTCGATAGCGCCCATTATACCGACGCTGAAAAATGTGCGCTGGATTATGCGCACGCCGCGACGCAGGTGCCCAATGCCGTCACGCCGGATATGGGTGCGGCCCTCAATTCCCATTGGTCCGCGGAAGCGATTGTTGAAATCACCGCCGTTGTGGCGTTGTTTGGCTATCTCAACCGCTGGAACGATTCGATGGGATCGGCCCTCGAAGACTTGCCAATTTCCAAAGGCGAAGCGCGATTGGCCGACACCACCGGATGGAGCGTCGGAAAACACACCTAGCCCGAATTATTCATGAAGCGGCGTAAATCGTTTGGCGGGCGTAGATCAAGCTGTTGAAATGTCGTATGATTTTGGTGTTGAACAAGATCATTCACCTCCAGCAGAAAATCCAGCCCGCCATGAACGACGATACA
>JAUZRV010000246.1 GCA_030950105.1 Rhodobacterales bacterium
ATCAACGATCTCCTACCCTGGAATTACGCTGCAACCGTGTGATCAGCGCATCGCTTACGTAAGCACCGCCCACTGGCAAGTTGCAATTCCACCGGCACGGTCGGCGCAGGTGTTGGCTCTGTCGGGGCGATCTCCACTGCAGGAAAATCCAACGCCAGAAAAACCGCGCCAGCCTCAGGCGGCCCAAGACCTTTCTTCTTCAGTTCATGCCGCCAAGCGTAAATTTGCTGCCGCGTAATATCGTGACGCTGCGCCACCTGTGTGACTGTCGCTCCGTCCATGCCCACTGAGCCAACAATCAAAATCTTGTCGTCATCGCTCCAACGCCGACGCCGCTCAATTCCCAAAATATCTCCGCGCATTCCAACCTCCACCTAAAACACGTCATTAACGACGTCGTTATGCACGTGTTTTAAATCATCACGCGGGAAGTAGGCAGGCGGTCTCAATAGGGCGGTTACTGAAGACCTGCTGCCGTGGAATTTTAAGGGTAGGTGCCAACGGGGCACCGTTTACGCTCCAAAACACATTTTTGCACATATGCGCGCACTTTCCAGACATACGATACATTAAGAACCCATAACATTTTCGTCGACTATGTGCCTGCACTCCGGAAAGAATTTACTATATTCGAATGGTCCCGTCGCCCTCAACCAAATATTTGAAACTGGTCAATTGCGCGGCCCCCACTGGGCCACGTGCATGCATTTTTCCGGTCGCAATGCCGATTTCAGCACCCATACCAAATTCACCACCGTCGGCGAATTGAGTAGAAGCATTGCGGATTAATATAGCACTATCCAACCTTTCGAAAAACCTCTCGGCGGTTTTATCATCTTCTGTCAAGATTGCATCTGTGTGATTTGAACCAAATTCGCGAATGTGTGCAACCGCGCCATCTACATCTTCTACAACTTTGGCAGATATTTTCATGTCGAGAAATTCGTGCCCCCAGTCGGTTTTCTGTGCAGCAACCACGCCTGGGATATCTTGTAGTTCAAGACTGCCGCGAACTTCGACACCACTGTCAATCAACGCCCGAATGACACCCATCCCAATGCTATCAACAACGTTTTTGTGAATAAGCAAACATTCCGCGGCACCACAAATTCCTGTTCGGCGGGTTTTGGCGTTCAAAACGACATCAAGAGATTTTTGTGAATCCGCATATTGGTCGATATAGATATGAACAATACCTTCCAAATGAGCAAAAACCGGTACTTTTGCTTCCCGTTGAACCAACCCGACAAGACCCTTTCCACCACGTGGAACAATCACATCAATGGTGTCGGACATCGTCAAAAGTGCAGATACAGCCGCCCGATCACGTGTCGGAACAAATTGGATGGCATCTTGGGGCAAATTGGCAATACGCAACCCGTCCACAAGACAGGCGTGTATTGTTTCTGAACTGTGAAAACATTCCGAACCGCCACGGAGAATGACGGCATTTCCCGATTTCAAACATAACGCGCCTGCATCGGCCGTAACGTTTGGCCGGCTTTCATAAATCACCCCGATCACCCCCAATGGGGTGCTTACCCGACGAATGTGCAGCCCGCTTGGCATGTCCCATTCCGCAATTGTTTTGCCGACAGGATCGGGTTGCATGGCGATCGCACGCAACCCGGTTGCCATGTTTTGAATCCTGCTCTCGTCAAGCATTAGACGGTCCATCATAGCCTCGGTAAGGTTTTTGGAGCGGGCAAAATCCAGATCCTTGGCATTTGCCGCAATAATTTCTGCGCGCCGGGACCACAGCCCATCAGCCGCAGCCGTCAACGCGGTTTGCTTTTGTTCAGCGCTGGCAAATGCCATCTCGGCAGCCGCCAGTTTTGCGCGGGTCCCAATTTCGTGCATCATAGTTACTATTTCAACGTTCTTGGTCATCGGGATGGTCCTAATCTTGGGCTGCAATGCATGTAATATGAATTCTCACAATGACATATCATCTCTATGAATCAAAACCGAACGGCCAGGATACCCTAAAAGGTCTTCGATTTCGGTACTTTTATGTCCGCGAATAAGGGCAACTTCACCCGCCGTGTAACGCGACAGCCCAAGCCCGATACTCTGCCCGTTCGGAGCAATAATTTCTACAGGATCACCACGCAAAAAATCGCCATTAACGCCGCTAACGCCGGCAGGCAGTAAAGATTTTCCACGCCCAAGTGCCGCAACCGCCCCTTGATCCAGGGCGATGGACCCCATTGGTTTCATGGCAGCAATCCACCTTTTACGCGCCGACTTTGGGTCACCGTTGGCCAAAAACCATGTCGAATTTACGCCCTCATTCAAGGCAAAAAGAGGGCGCGCAGAAAACCCGTTGGAAATAGCCATGGCGCAACCGGCGGCTGTGGCGGTTTTGGCCGCTATCAATTTGGTTTTCATCCCACCTTTGGACAAACCCGACCCGGCATCCCCTGCCATTGCTTCAATTTCCGGCGTTATGACGTCAATCACATCGAAACGGCGGGCATTGTCGTCCTCTTGCGGGTTAGCGTTGTAAAATCCGTCAACATCCGAAAGCAAGACAAGTTGATCGGCACCAATTGTCACCGCAATCTGCGCGGCAAGGCGGTCATTATCGCCATAGCGGATTTCGTCGGTGGCAACCGTATCGTTTTCATTCACAATTGGCACAACGCCCAGCGAGATAAGTTGCTCCAATGTCGCCCGAGAGTTCAGATAGCGACGCCGATCCTGGCTGTCTTCCAAAGTGACCAAAACCTGTGCGGTGACAATACCAAGCGGCGAAAGCGCTTCTTCGTAAGCGCGTGCCAGCTGGATTTGCCCAACGGCGGCGGCGGCCTGTGATTGATCAAGAGCCAAATCAATGTCGGGAAGGGCCAAAACGCGACGCCCAAGCGCAATCGAGCCGGACGACACCAAAACAACTTCGGTCCCCTGCCCCATAAGCCACGCCACATCTTGTGCCAATTGCCGCAACCAGTCCGCGCGCAATTCACCACTGGCGCGATCCACCAACAATGCAGAACCGATCTTGACGACCAGCCGTTGCGAGGCTGTTAGGGGTGCCATTTTTCGTCCTCAACGCCAGAGCTGGCGCGTTCAGCGGCGCGAATTTGCAGGCGATCATTGTCAATTTGAGATCTGAGGGCGCGCAGCACGTCTTTTAGACCCTCTTGCGAGACGCCGGACATCATCAACACCTTGCCACCACTTGCTTTTTCCAGCTCATCAAGCGCCGCGTTACGTTCTTCTTCGTCCAGTGCATCCACTTTGTTGAGAACCGTAATGCGCGGTTTATCCGCAAGATGCCCGCCATAGGCCTCTAGCTCGTGAATGATTGTTCGGTAGTCTTCGGCGACATCTTGGGCCGTGCCATCAACCAGATGAAGCAAAACAGCGCAACGTTCGACATGCCCCAAGAACCGATCGCCAATGCCGCGCCCTTCATGGGCACCCGCAATAAGACCGGGAATATCGGCCACAACAAATTCAACGTTATCAATACCAACCACGCCAAGGTTCGGGTGCAGGGTGGTAAATGGGTAGTCGGCAATTTTGGGGCGTGCGTTGGAAGACGCCGCAAGAAAGGTCGATTTACCAGCATTGGGCATCCCCAACAGGCCCACATCCGCAATCAATTTCAGGCGCAGCCAAAGCGTGCGTTCCACGCCCTCTTGTCCGGGATTGGCACGACGCGGTGCCTGATTGGTCGCCGATTTGAAATGCAGATTGCCAAAGCCACCGTTGCCACCCTTGGCAAGCAGCACCCGTTGGCCAAGTTCGTTCAAATCCGCAATCACTGTTTCCTGATCTTCATCAAGAATTTCGGTGCCAACGGGCACTTTGAGGATAATGTCATCGCCGTCGCGGCCGGTGCGCTGTTTGCCCATACCGGGAATACCGCTTCTCGCGAAAAAATGCTGTTGGTAGCGGAAATCGATCAACGTGTTAAGACCATCAACCGCCTCGGCCCAGACATAGCCGCCGTTGCCGCCATCGCCGCCATCAGGGCCGCCATATTCGATGTATTTTTCACGGCGGAAACTAACACAGCCGCCACCGCCGCCGCCAGACCGGATATAGACCTTTGCAAGATCGAGAAATTTCATTTTTATCTCCTAATGCAAAGGTTTAACTCTGCTTAATCCAGTTTTTTCAAGTAGGTCCATGTGGCAACATTTGCGTTGCGCGCCACAGAAAATACCTCGGCATCGCCCAGATATTCAAACCCGCTTTTGGTCAACACCCGTGCGCTTGCCGGATTATCCTGAAAAACACTGGCAAACAAGCCACTGCAATCCTGCGGGTTTGCGCCAATCAACATGCCAAGAGCCAAAGACGCAACGCCGGTGTTCCAAAAAGCGGGGGCCACCCAATATCCCACTTCCGATTGGTTGCGATCCATCCGGGTAAGACCAATCAGGCCCATGATTTCAGAACCTCCGGATTTGCTTGCATCCATTGCCCAAACATCCTCGGTGCGGTCCTTTGACAAGGCCCGTTTGATAAACCCGTCCGTGGAACCGGGCGGCAAAGGATGCGGGATTGTCGCGGTATTTTTTGCAACACGCACATCATTTGTATACATTTCAATGAGACCACGATCCGACAGGCGCAGCGGGCGCAAATCAAATTCCGCACCGGAAATGGCCGGCTGGTTTATGATCGTTTCATACATCATGTAAAATCTCCACAAACGGAAAAGAGCGGCATAACAGCAGCGTATTGATGCGCTGCAAATGTAAAAGGGACCGGTGTTTACCACCGATCCCTTTAATAGTTTCATACCTAAAGGTCGGTTTACTCAGCGGCCTCCGCCAGTGGCAAGACCGAAATAAAGGTGCGGCCCTTGAGGCCCTTGTGGAATTGAACGTTGCCATCGACAGTTGCAAAAATCGTATGATCTTTGCCCATGCCGACACCATTGCCCGGCCACATTTTTGTGCCACGTTGACGCAGAATGATGTTGCCGGGAATGACGGATTCACCACCGTATTTTTTAACACCAAGACGACGGCCCGCTGAATCGCGACCGTTGCGGGATGAACCGCCAGCTTTTTTATGTGCCATTTGTCCTTACTCCTGTTCGGCCGCAAATGCGGTTGCTTGTTCAATCCAGTTGTCGCGATCAATGCGACCCTTAAAGGACAGGCGATCATCCATATAGGTAATGTCGTCTGCGCCCCATGCGGCGATCTGGTCAAAGTGGAAAACACCGTTTTCGTGCAGGATGCCTTCGAGTTTTGGACCAACGCCCGAGATCTTTTTCAGATCGTCGGCTTTGCCACCACGGGCCTCGGTCAAGAGGTTTGCAGGTGCGGCTGTTGCCGGTGTCGCATCGGCTTTGTCGGCTTTAACCGCTTTGGCTTTTGGCTTGGCTGTCGGGGCTGCTGCAACCACAGCAACGGCAGAAACCGAACCTGCGCCAATCGCGGCTTTCACGCCGGATTTGTCTCCACCTTTTTCAAGGATGTCGGTCACGCGAATCAAAGTCAGTTTTTGACGGTGACCTTTGGTGCGCTTCGAGCTGTGCTTACGACGGCGTTTAACAAAGTGGATTACTTTTTCGCCTTTGATCTGGTCGATCACTTCGGCCTGAACCGCAGCGCCATCCACCAGAGGTGCCCCAACAACGACAGAATCGCCACCGAGCATCAGAATTTCGTTGAATTGGACAGTTTCGCCAGCTTCAGCAGCCAATTTTTCAATCTTCAGCATATCGCCGGATTGAACTTTGTACTGCTTGCCACCGGTCTTGAGGACCGCAAACATGTGGTATTCCTTTGTATTTCCCGCGTTCTGTGGTCCCCGTCTGGGAGTTTCGGCCAGTTGGCCACCTCGAACAGCGCGCTCTTAAGAGCAAGATTTCATAGACACGGCAAAGCAAATTACCTTACCGAATTGCGGGCTTATCTGCCCAAACCCGTTTCAAGTCAAGAGGCAAACACAACAGCCAACCAAAACGACAGCGATTTACAGATCTATAGATCGGTTGCCATCAGTTGATCGGAAATCGCACGGCCAAGCGCATAAGATGTGCCCGTATACATCGCGTCAAACGCCACAAACAACGCCCTATTCAGGGCCCGCCCATGCGACGTTTTTGAAAGTGCAACATAGGCCGCCATCTGTGCATCTTCCAACGGGGCGTAGGCCATCAACAGATAGGCAAACAGCCACTCGCGCGTATCCGTGCGGGTTTCGTCCTCTGCGGCCCATGCTTCAGAGAGCATTTCCGCTTCGCTCATTTCAAAGGCATCGCCGGTGGTCAGCCCGCGATAAAACCAGTAATTGGCGTTCATCGCGCCGACAACATTATATTCAACCAGATCATTAAGACCGATATAGTCGGACACTTGGGCAAGGCGCGGATCGCCACTCTTGGCAATTGCGCGATACGAACGGCGCGCGGCCTGTTCAATGTCGAGATCCAGAAAGGCACGCCGCGCCGACACTTCGAGGGCGATAATATTGCGTCCGGTGTCGGACGTGAAAAATGCAATCAGCGGCGCAATGTCTTCTGACCCGAGGACGCTTTCGAATCCGGCTTTCACCGCCCGCATCATCGTATCCAGATCATGGATTTCGGCTGCGGTTTCTTGCCATGTGTCGCCCCCGCCATCAGGCAGCATTTCGGCACCGACTCCGCGTCCGTAGGCGATGCTTTCCGTCTGCATTATTTCAAGGATTTCGGGAACACCCAAGGCATCTATTAATGTATCAATATTGTTTTCTTGCGCATTGGCACCCCACCCGATTACCGAGATCGCAACAATACCCACAAATCGGATAAATACGCCCATCCCTCAAATATCCTGACCGGGATGCATATCGGCCATTCGTGCGGCCAGAACCTCAAACCGGTTGGCCATGATTTCATATTGCACCGCAGTCATCAATTCATAAACCGTGCGCATTCGCGTATCTTCAAGCGCCAAAGTATAGGTCTCAAGGTCGGCATCGGAAAATTCACGATAAACAAAGGCAGAGCTTGCCAATGCAGTCGCGGCCATAGTGCTGCGCATTTCATCGGCCTGTCGTGCCATCGCGGCGCGCATGTCGGATTCTTCCATCTTGAGTTGGATCACGCCCGCAGCCGCCGCTGCCATCAGAAACCGTATCTGGACCTCTTGCGCGGCACGCACCGACGTCCCTGCCCCGTCGATGGCTTTGCCCATCCGGTTAAAATACTCAATTCTGGCGCTACCTTCCGCTTGCAAGTCGGCAATCAACGCCTGCCCTTTTAACCGGCGCGCGTCTTTATCTTCGTCCATATGCGAGGCATTTTCCGCAATCACCAAACGTTGCCCAAGGTCGGAGGCGTAAAACGCCACCACATGATCAAGCAGGTCTTCTTCGAGAGTTGCCCCAAGTATATCGAGCGCCGAGGCCCGCATTTTCACCGGATCAAACACCTCCGCCGCCAACCGGGTCCAGTCGGAGCCAAAATTCTGGTCCCCCATGCCCAACATTCGCGGCGCGTCGCCGGCCGACAGCGCAATACTGTTGAGAGCCACGTCAAAGCCGGTGACCTCTAGAAATGTTTCAAGCCTCTCTTGCGCTGCGGCTTGCGCAGGCACCGCAAATGCCAAACTCAATGAAATGACCCCCACCAAGAGTGACAATCTTGCAAATATTTGGCGCATACATATTTGGTGCATACTGGGCAAATCCTTTTCCTGATACCATCCGCGATAATCTAGGACTTATATCGAACACTACAAGTCTACAGCCGTTCGTCGCGTGATTTCTGCACTTTGCGCGCCAAGCGGTCAAACTCCCAAAACAGCACGGGGCGGATCATGCTGTGCAGGCGTGCAAGCCATGTCATTTCCCACCCAGGCCCAATGCAGAATTTGCGTTTTTCGATGCCTTTGACAATGATTTCGGCCACCCCTTGCGCGGTCCACATCTTGGCGGTTGCTGTCATGGCTTTGGTTTCTTCGGGCTTGGTTTTGTTTTCGGCGTGAAGTTGCGGCGTGTCGGTATCGGGCGGGTAAACAATCGACACGGCGACCCCGTCCTGCTTGACCTCACCCACCAGAGATTCGGCCAATCCCCGCAGGGCAAATTTGGTCGGGCTGTAATTGGTATAGCCAAAAATTCCAATCAATCCGGCCCCGGATGACACCAGAACAATTTGGCCAGAGCCACGCGCCCGCATTCCGGGAAGCGCTGCGCGGATCGCCCACAAAGTGCCAAAATAATTGACCTGCATATGCCGCTCGAAACTGTCTTCGGGGATGTCTTCGAAATATCCGGGCACCGCGATACCCGACGAGGTGATTAAAATATCGGCAACGCCCGCCGCCGCTGTCGCTTGGTCAATGGCGGTGGTGATTGCGGCGCGGTCCGAGACGTCGGCACTATAGATGAATGTGCGGCCCTCGCCACCATTTCGCGCGCGGTCAATGTCGGTTTTTGCCGCCTCGAGAACATCAACGCGGCGGGCAATAATGCTTATGTCAGCGCCTTTTGCCGCATAGATTTCGGCGGTGGCTTTGCCAATCCCGCTTGAACCGCCGGTAATAATCACATGTTGTTTTTCACTCATTGCACAGCCTCTTTTAGACGCGAAAATTCATCACTGATAATTTCAACGGTTTGAACGACTTGCGCCTCGGTATGGGCGCTGGTGATAAAAAACCGCAACCGTGCGGCATCTTCTTCAACGGCAGGGTAAAGCACCGGCTGCACATTTATTCCCTTTGCAAACAGTGCATTGGACAATGCGATGCTGAGCATGGAATTGCCGACAACAATCGGGATAACCGCCGATCCCTGTTGGCTCATTCCGATATCAAGGCCACTCTTGGCGGCCAATTCCCGAAACTGATCGGCGCGTGCACACACAGTTGCAACCCGGTCGGGTTCGGCCTCCATGATCTTCAAGGCGGCCAATGACGCCGCTGCATTTGGCGGCGTAATGCCAACACTATAGAGAAACCCGGGCGCCGTGTATTTGAGATACTCGATCAACGCGCCACTGCCGGCGATATAACCGCCGCAACTGGCGAGGGTTTTTGACAATGTGCCCATCCAGATATCAACATCTGTGCCCGCGATTTCAAAATGCTCACGAAGACCATATCCGCGCGCGCCAAGCACCCCGAACGAATGGGCTTCGTCCACCATCAAATAGGTTTTGAACTTCTTTTTGAGCGCCACAAATTTTTGCAAATCGGCAATATCGCCGTCCATACTATAGACGCCTTCGATAAAGATCAGGACCCGCTCGTGAGAATCGCGATGTTGCGCCAACAGGCGCGCGAGGGCGGCCGTGTCATTATGGGGAAACGAAATGCGCTTGGCATTGGATAAAAGCGCGCCTTGAATGGCCGAATTATGCGCCAATTCATCATGAAGTATCAGGTCATTTGGCCCGAACAAATGCCCGATCACGGTGACATTGGTGGCGAACCCGCTGACAAAAACCGCGCAATCCTCAACCTGGTAAACCTTGGCAAGTTCCGTTTCCAAATCGCGTTGAACCGGGCGTTCACCCGAAGCAATACGGCTTGCCGATACCGAAGTTCCATAGGTTTCCAGCGCCTCGATCGCCGCTTGTGTCACCCGTTGATCGCCGCTTAACCCAAGGTAATTATAGTTCGCGTAATTGATGTATTCCTGCCCGTCAATCTGCGTGGTGCCACGTGCAATCCCTTGATTAACCACAAAAAACGGGTTGTTAAGTTTGAGCTTGGCCAGGGCGGTATGTTGCGCGCGATGCGCGACGACATCGGGATCCTGGTCAAAATGATAGTGCCGCGTGTCAATATGTTTCTGTTGCGGTTTTTCCATCCCGCCATTATGCGCACTGGCGCCCCCACCCTCGCGCTTTTTCCGCAAAATTTCCTTGAGGCGCGCACGCTTTTCCATTGCAGAAATCGGCGCGGGTGTGGCTTCTGCCGAGACTTTGTTTTCCGGCATCGGGTTAGGCATCCTCTACTTTGGCAAATTCCGCGAGCATTTTTTCAACCTCTGCATTTGACATATCGTCAACCTGATCGGGGCTGTTGTTTGGCACGGGCAATGCAATTCCCGAGGATTTCCCGGCACCGATTAACCGCGCCAACAAAGCATGCGCCAGCCGCGTGATCGAGCTGCCACGAGAAAGCTCCATCACGGTGACTTCAAGGCCAATGCCTTCTTCCACTGCCAGTTGAACATCAACCATCATAAGGGAATCAATACCCATATCCGCCAGCGGCTGCGCCAGATCCAGCCGTTCAACCTGCATACGCAAAACCGATGCAATGTTTTCGGCTAAAATGCCGGTAACATGTTCGATTTGGGCCACTTCATCCATGTCCTGCAATAGCGCCGCCAAATGTGACGCCCGATCATCGCCGGTTGCAGGCCCGTTCATCAGGTCCTGATATTTTGGGGCCTGCGCAGCCGTTGAATTAAGGTGCTGCCAGCGCCCCCAATCCACGTCCATTACCCCGACTTGCGCCGCATCGTTGCGCAACACGCGCTCCATTGCCGCAAGCGCGGTTTCCGGCGCAATACCGGCAATGCCAATTTGGGCGAGGTGCGCGGCAACTTTTTCATCTCGTGCCGCCATGCCAACCTCGGCAAGGGC
>JAUZRV010000247.1 GCA_030950105.1 Rhodobacterales bacterium
TATTTGTGGTGCCCACTGGCTCCACTAACAAATGTTGCTCCATTTGTAGCTCCCCTCCAAGTTTCTGATCTTGAGGAAAAGATCAGCATACCCGTCGGCGGGAAAGATCAAAAATGGACGGCCTCTGCGCATCGCTTACGAACAATCGGTAAAACAGCCCGAGCAACCCGAGAGCATTGCGCACACGGTGGTAGGATAATACCAGTTCGTCTTGGTGATTTGAGGGCATAAATGGTCCGGAGTTGAGAAAATTGAATGTTGATATTGCTAAGGTCGTGGATAACGTAAAACTTTGAATGGCTCAAGGTTTTCGCGCGCCCAAAACCCTGACCTGAATCAAAGTGCGACTAATAGGTTGCTGCTAGGATCACCTCATAGAAACGGAGGTTCCAGATGTATAAAAATATTCTCGTTCCAGTGTCATTTGACGATGCGCGCGATACGGCTGCCGCGATTGAAGTGGCGCAGACATTGGCTGCAAACGGCGCGGAAATTACCCTGCTGCATGTGATGGAGCATATCCCCGGTTATGCGATATCCTATTTGCCAGCCGAATATTTGTCGGCGTCCAAAGAGGCGATCAAAGCCGAGTTGGCCACATTGGTCGAGGACGTAAAAGGCGGTGTTGGCATGGTGATCGACGGCCATTCCGGTCGCACGATTCTTGATTATGCGGGGGAAAACGATGTGGATTGCATTGTTATCGCGTCGCACCGTCCCGGTATGCAGGATTATTTCCTTGGCAGCACCGCGGCGCAAGTCGTGCGTCATGCGACCTGTTCGGTGCATGTGGTCCGCTAAAGCTCTGTTTCGTAGGGCGTTATTCCGAACGCCCTACGTTTTGATTCGATCTATGATCCGGCGCCAACCATGCCAACGATATCGTAGGTTTTCGCCAGTATCGGCGCGGCGATGGCCCGCGCACGCATGGCCCCGTCGGCCAAAATCCGGTCGATTTCGCCCTCGTCCTGCATCAAACGCGACATTTCCCCCGATATCGGGGAAAGTTTGGCCACCGCAAGTTCGGCCAGCATCGGCTTGAACGCGCCAAACTGCTGCCCGCCCACATCGGCGAGCACCTGTTCCACGCTTTGATCGGCGAGGGCGGCATAGATATTCACCAGATTGCGCGCTTCGGGGCGATCCTCAAGACCGGCGATTTCGGATGGCAGGCCATCGGGATCGGTCTTGGCTTTGCGGATTTTCTTGGCAATGGTATCGGCGTCGTCGGTCATATTTAGGCGACTGGCGTCGGACGGATCGGATTTTGACATCTTTTTGCTGCCATCGCGCAGCGACATAACCCGGGTGGCCGCGCCTTCTATCACCGGTTCGGTGATCGGAAAGAAATTAACGCCATAATCGTGGTTGAATTTGGCGGCAATGTCGCGGGTGAGTTCAAGGTGCTGTTTCTGGTCTTCGCCCACCGGCACGTGGGTCGAATGGTAAATTAGAATATCGGCGGCCATCAATGTGGGATAGCTGAACAATCCAACGCTGACTTTTTCGCGGTTTTTACCGGCTTTGTCCTTGAATTGGGTCATCCGGTTCATCCACCCCATGCGGGCGACACAATTGAATATCCACCCCAGTTGCGCATGTTCGGGCGCTTGGGATTGGTTGAACAGAATGGATTTTTGCGGATCAAGACCCGAGGCAATAAAACCGGCACATAATTCACGCGTGGCACGGCGCAATTTGGCCGGATCTTGCCATACGGTGATGGCGTGCAGATCGACCATGCAATAGATCGTCTCGATGCCGCTGTTTTGCATATCGACAAACCGTTTGATCGCGCCAAGGTAATTTCCAAGGTGCAAATCGCCCGATGGCTGTATGCCTGAAAAGACGCGGGGGGCGAATTTGCCTTCCTGCTGGGACTGCGTTTGGACCGCTTCCGTCATTGTTGTTTCTCCACTGTTTTTGTGCCGGTCATACCGTGTGCATTTCCGTGCTGGATTTTCACCTCTGTCCCGCTTATCCATGCGCCAACCAGACGTCAAGGAAACGTAAAAATGAGCAGCCCAACCAACATTAGCCCGGTGAACCCGTTGCCCCCTGTCGTGGTCGCGCTCTTTATTGTGATGGTGCTGATCGAGGCGCGATTTACGCTTGGCTCGCGCGGTCTTCTTGGCGGGCCAGAGGCGGTGGGTTGGCGGCTTGATGCGCTGCGCACCTACGGGTTTTCCGGCGATATTTTTGACTGGATGGTCGAGAACCGGCAATTTCCCAAAGAACATATGCTGCGGTTCGTCAGTTATCTGTTTGTGCATGGCAGTTTCACCCAAACGCTGTTTTCCGGCGTGATGCTCTTGGCCCTTGGTAAATTCGTCGGCGAGGTGTTCGCCGGTTGGGCCGTTGTTGCGGTGTTCATTGTGTCGGGTATCGGTGGCGCGCTGGCCTATGGCGCATTTCTGGATGTGCGGTTTCCCCTTTTTGGGGCCTTTCCCGGTGTTTACGGGTTGATCGGGGCGTTTACCTATGTGTTGTGGTTGCGCCTTGGCCAAATGGGTGAACGCCAGATTACGGCGTTTCGGATGATCGGGTTTTTGATGGGCATACAATTGTTGTTTGCGCTGATTGCGGGTGGCAATAGCGATTGGGTGGCCGATGTTGCGGGGTTTGTCACCGGATTTACCCTGTCGATTTTCGTGATCCCCGGCGGTTGGTCCAAAATTCGCGCCAAACTGCGTCACGAATAAACCGGTTATCGCCGCATCGCCGCTTTGATTTCATGGATGTGAAACGCGCCGATGATCCGGCCAATAATGAAATAGCTGCCGATTCCTGTGCCCACCAAAATCAACAGCGCCAGATAGCGCCACACCGCCATGCCAAGGAACGGGTTCAGCAGCGCCA
Source organism: Rhodobacterales bacterium (assembly GCA_030950105.1). Lineage (GTDB taxonomy): Bacteria > Pseudomonadota > Alphaproteobacteria > Rhodobacterales > Rhodobacteraceae > JAUZRV01. The sequence goes on from JAUZRV010000247.1 coordinate 2,860, forward strand.
TCATGCCCCACAAAACGCCGCCCATCATCAAGGACGCCATGATAATCCGCCAAATCCGGCGGCGAAACCGCGCGTCGAAACGGGCGATGTCACCGTATTTGCGTGCCCCGAACCCCAGCTGCAGCACCATAAACCAACCGGCCAATGTGGTGGCAATCGCGGCAGCAATCCAGCCGATATAGGGGGCAAGTCCAATCGCAATACCGGCATTGACCACCATCGCCACCAATGCATATCGAAACGGGCTTTTGGTGTCTTCGCGGGCAAAATAAAGCGGTTGTTGCACTTTTTGCAGCACAAATGCCGGTAACCCGAGGCCATAAACCGCCACCGCGAGCGCAATGGAGGCACTGTCATCGCTGCCGGTGGCGCCGCGTTCAAACAGCACCGAAACCAGCGGCAGCGGGATTACCACCAAGGCCACCGCTGCCGGAATGGTCAATGCCAGCGCGATTTCACCGGCGCGTGAATAGGCCTCGCGGCTGCCGGTCATATCGCCCGCGCGCAACCGGCGCGACAGATCGGGCAATAGCACAATACCAACCGCAATTCCGACCACACCCAAGGGCAATTGATACAGACGATCCGCCGAATAAAGCCAGCCAACGGCACTGTCAAAATTGCTCGCCACTTGTTGACCGACCAAAAGATTGATCTGCATAACGCCGCTGGCCATGGCCGCAGGCACCGCGACCATCACCAGTTTTTTCATATCCGGTGACCAACGCGGACGGCCCGGAACGATGGATATACCGGCGCGACTGGTCGCGATCCACACCAGAGCAAGCTGCGCGACACCGGCGAAAGGGATCGTCCAGATCAACCAGATTACAATTTCACCACCCAGAATATAGGCCGCAGTCATCGCCGCGATCACCATTATGTTGAGCAATACCGGCGCCGCCGCCGCCGCCGCAAACCGTCCGGTTGAATTTAAAACCCCCGAAAACAACGCCGAAAGCGAGATAAACAAGATATAAGGAAACACGATATGGCCAAAGCCCACGGTCATATCAAAGCGCGCGTCGCCGACAAAACCTTCGGCGGTGGCCCAAACCAGTGCCGGCATGAACACCATGGCCAATCCGGTCAGGATCAACAGGACAAACCCGAGACCGTTAAAGGCGGTGCGCGCAAATGCCATCGCGTCTTCGCCTGCTTCGAGACGTTTGGAAAACATCGGCACAAAGGCCGCATTAAACGCGCCCTCGGCAAAGAACCGGCGAAACATATTTGGCAGACGAAACGCGGCCACAAACGCATCCATCACCGGTCCCGGACCAATCAGGCTCAGGATAAGGATATCGCGCGCAAAACCAAGGACACGGCTAAGTAAAGTCCAGATGCCAACGGTGAAAAAGCCCGAAATCAGGCGCACGGGTTTCATGAATTTCCCACCATTATTTTTGGGCCTGCGCCGCGCCTGACGCAATCGCCATGCGCAATTTGCGTTCAAGCGCCTTTTGTTTGCTGGCCGAATGATATTTCAATCCGAACATATCCTTGACGTAAAACGCATCGACGACTTGTTCGCCGTATGTCGCAATGACCGCGCTGGCGATATAGACATTCGACGCCGCCATGGTGCGGGTCAAATCAAACAACAGGCCGGGCCGGTCACGGGTATCAACCTCGATAATTGTGTAAATTTCCGACCCTTCATTGTCAAAGGTGATCGAGGTCGGCACCTTGAAATCGCGCTCGCGTTTTTTGATCTTGTCGCGGCTTTTGATGGCGTCGCGGGTCACCACTTCGCCTTTGAGGATTTTGATGATCATCTGGCGCAATCGTGTAAGGCGACGCGCCTCGTAGGGGTGCCCGTCGGAATCCTGAATCCAGAACGCCGCCGTGGCGTAGCCGTCGCGCGACGTATAGGTGCGCGCATCAACCACATTGGCCCCGGCAAGGGCCAAGGCTCCGGAAAGACGCGAGAAAATCCCCGGGTGATCGACACCTGCGAAACAAACACGGGTGGCATCGCGGTCTTCATCAGGGTGCAGGTCAATGGCGATATCGCCCTTGGTTTTTCCGGCCTCAAGATCGCGAAGTTGCGCGGCAAAAACCTTGTGCGCGGTGATGTGCAAGCCTTGCCAATAAGGCGGATAATGCCGGTTAAGCTCGGCTTTTAGGGCTTTTGGCTCCCAATCGGGCAGCGCGGATTTTAACAATTTTCGCGCCGATGCGCCGCGGTTTTCACGGTTCAGATCTTCCAATCCATGTTCCAACGCATGGCGGGTTTGCCGGTAAAGCGCGCGCAACAGTGCCGCCTTCCAGTTGTTCCATGTGGTCGGGGCCACCCCGCGAATATCGCAGACCGTCAGCACGCATAACAGATCAAGCCGCTTGCGATCTTTCACCGCTTTGGCAAAATCGCGCACCGTGCGCGGATCGGCGATATCGCGTTTTTGCGCCATATCCGACATCAACAGATGATAGCGCACCAACCATTCCACCGTCTCACATTCCGATTTCGACAACCCCAGACGCGGCGCCACCTTGCGGGCGATTTTGGCCCCCAGAATGGCGTGGTCTTCGTCGCGCCCCTTGCCAATATCATGCAGCAGCAGCGCCACATACAAAACCTTGCGATTGACCCCTTCCTTGAGGATCGACGAGGCCACCGGCAGTTCTTCAATCAATTCCTCGCGCTCGATCATCGCCAGATGGCGAATACACTGGATCGTGTGTTCGTCGACCGTATAGGCGTGATACATGTTGAATTGCATCATCGCCACGATCGGCTCAAACTCGGGCATAAACGCCGCCAAAACCCCCAATTCATTCATCCGGCGCAAGGCGCGTTCGGGATTGCCGTGTTTCAACAACAGATCAAGGAACAACCGCTGCGCTTCTTTGTTATTGCGCATGTCATTGTCAATCAGCGACAGATTGGCGGTGACCAGACGCATGGCATCGGGATGGATCAACATGCCGGTGCGCAGCGCTTCTTCGAACAACCGCAGCAAATTAAGTTTGTCAGCGAGAAATGCCGCCTCGTTTTCAACGGCAATGCGGCCATGCACGACATGATAGCCGGATTTGATCTTGGGTTTGCGGCGCAAAATCCGTTGCAAAAGCGGTGCGGCCTTGGCGTGGCTCGCCTCGAGCTTGGTCAGGAAAATCCGCGTCAAATCGCCCACGGAAGTGGCGTGGCGAAAATAGTCCTGCATGAAATGTTCGACGGCCCGCCGCCCGCCTTTGTCGGTATATCCCATACGTTCGGCGACCTGCACCTGAAGATCAAAGGTAAGTTGGTCAGAGGGGCGTTTGGTGATCAGATGCAGATGCGAGCGCACCGCCCAAAGGAAGTTCTGCGCCTTGTCAAAAAGCGCCATTTCATCGGATGTAAACACTTTGAGGCGGACCAGTTCGGCCACATCCTGCACGCGGTAAATATATTTGGCGATCCAGAATAACGATTGCAGGTCGCGCAAGCCGCCTTTGCCTTCCTTTACATTTGGCTCCACCACATAGCGCAGGCCCTGTTTCTCGTGGCGGATGTCGCGCTCGGCCAATTTGGCTTCGATAAATTCGCGTTCGGTGCCTTTGAACAGCTCTTTCCAGAGTGCGGTATCAAGGTCTTTGGCGAGGCGTTTGTCACCCGCCAGATACCGATGTTCAAGCAGGGCGGTGCGGATGGTGAAATCTTCGCTGCCCAAACGGACGCAATCGCGGACCGTGCGGGTGGCGTGCCCCACCTTGAGCCGCAGATCCCACAGGATATAGAGCATGGCCTCGATCACCGATTCAAGCCACTCACTGTTGTTGGTGGTGATTGTGCTGCTGGTGAGAAACAGCAAATCCACGTCCGATTGCGGGGCCATTTCGGCGCGCCCATAACCGCCAACCGCAATCAGGGCAATCCGCTCTTTCTTGCTGGATTTGGGTTGCGGATGCAGGCGATACATCGCGACATCCAAGGCGCAATTCACGATACAATCGGTTTGCCAACTGACCGCACGGGTGAGGGGGGCGGCGTCAAAAGGGTGGGCCTCGAACGCTTTTTCGATGGCCGCCATACCGTCGCGGCGCGCACGCCCCAATATGGTGACAACTGCGGCGCGGATTTTATGCGGATCGCCGATAATTTCGGGGTCTTCCACGGCGTTTTCGATTTGTTTGCAAACCGAATTTACGTCAAAAATCTCGCTGGCCGGACAAACAAGATTGTCCGGCACAGGCAGTTTTGAAACCCGCATCGGAACGGGTTTGTCAGGCGCGTTTTGCAGCTTAGAAACCGGCACCGCCAAAACCTCTCGGGGCAGGGTCAATCATGACCACTTTTTTGTCTTGCACCGAAACCACCGCAAGGCCACGTTCGTTGGTTCCGTCTTTGCGCAACCTGAAAATTCCGCCAACCCCTTGAAATCCGGCACTTTGTGTAAGCGCGGCTGTGGTTAGCGCATCGCTTTTTCCGGCTTTGACCAAGGCGCCGATTGCGGCGATCCCGTCATAGGCCAACCCGCCAATCGGATGGGGAACATCGCCATAAGCCGCCTGATAGCGAGCGCGGAATTGCGCGGTTTTGGTCGGGTCCGGCATGGCAAACCAACCGCCCTGAACACCCGGCAAATCGAGGGTCTGCGCCGGAATATCCCAACGCGTCAAACCGATATACTGGGTTGTGGCAGGGTTCAAACCGGACTCTGGCAATAGTTGGCTGAACAACGGAAGCGCACCCGCCGTATTCGAGGTCAAAAACACCGTATCGGCATTGCCACTACGCGCGGCCGAGGTGATTTTGGACACTGCACTAAACACGCCGTTTTGCGAAAACTCATAATTGACAACACCGGCATTTGCGACGTTGTTTTTGGCAATAGCGGTTTGAATCGCCTGCGCTCCGGCCTGACCTGCGACGTTCTGCGAATGAACCACCAGAATACGTTTTTTGCCGTTTTTTGCTGCATAAGACACAAGCCGGTCAGCCGTGTTTTGGAAGGTCGGGCCAAGCACAAAAACATTGCCGCCCGCAATCGCGGTGTTGTTCGAGAACGACAGAACGTTGATACCCTTGCTTGCCAGCGCCAAACCGACAGCATTGGCATTGTCCGCGTAAACCGGCCCGAGAATGATTTTGGCCCCGTCGCTGACGGCCTGAAGCGCCGAAGTCTGTGCCTGCGCCGCATTTCCAGCGGTTCCATAGACCCGCAAATCAATGTTGACCCCTTCAAGGTCGGCAATCGCCAAACGCGCCGCATTTTCAAGGCTTTTGGCCAGGGCATCGTCATTTGCATTGCCTGATCCACGCGGCAACAAAAGGGCCACAGGAACAGGGGCGCCGGTGTTAATCGACGGTCCGCCGCCGCCGGCAAGTGATACCGGCTCGCAGGCAATGAGCGTAAGAAACGAAAACAATGCGATGGTCTGTGCAAAAACGCGGGTGACCACCTTGCGGGTCGGGTTTATAATGGCAAACATAAGTAACGTCTCACTCCCTTGTTTTCGGTCCCTTACTGTGCGACCGCAATTAGGGACAATCATAAACGTCTACCCATCGGGGTCTAGTGGTGAATCCAAGAAACGACAATCTGACGCCGGTAGCGGCCTCAAATGCAACATCAAAAGCGGCGGGAAAATTATCGCCCGGGTTGTATCTCATTGCGACGCCTTTGGGCACTGCGCGTGATATTACCCTGCGGGCGCTGGATATTCTCGAGGCGGCGGATGTCATTGTGGCGGAAGACACCCGTTCAATGCGGCGCCTGATGGAGATCCACGGCATTGCTTTGGGTGACCGGCCGTTGCTTGCTTATCATGATCATAATGGCGCGCGCATGCGGCCCAAATTGCTGGCGTTTCTGGAGCAAGGCAAATCGGTGGCTTATGGATCCGAAGCGGGGACTGCGATGATTGCCGATCCGGGGTTTGATCTGGCGCGTGCGACCACGGCTGCGGGATACGCTGTTATCTCGGCACCAGGGCCATCGGCGGTGATTATGGCGCTGACCGTGGCGGGCCTGCCGACGGACAGATTTTTCTTCGCGGGCTTTCTGCCAAATTCCAAAAGCCAGCGAAAAACCGCTTTGCGTGGCCTTGCCGCCATTCCCGGAACTTTGGTTTTTTACGAATCTCCAAAGCGAATCGCGAGCATGTTACGCGATGCTGCGGAAATTCTCGGAGGCACCCGCGCCGCTGCTGTCTGTCGCGAACTCACCAAAAAATTCGAAGAAGTGCTGCGCGGGGATCTGGATGAATTAACCGGAATTTGCGCCGCACGCAGCCTTAAAGGGGAAATCGTCGTGGTGATTGACCGTCCCTCTATACGTCTTGTTAACGATAGTGACTTAGAATTGGCCCTTAAAGAAGCCCTCAAAACCAAGTCTCTGCGAGATGCGGTTGATTCGGTTTCCATCGAAACCGGACAGGCCCGTCGCAGGGTTTACCAATTGGCGCTAAAAATGGACGTAAAAGAATGATTTCGCAACCTGCTGCACAATTGGCCTTTGATTTTTCCATGCGGATTGCTGCGCCGGCAACGCCGGTGAAAACCGCCAAAATGGCCGCTGATACGACACGCCGGTTGCGTGGGCGCATGGCCTATTTGTCGGGGGATGCCGCCGAAATCATTGTCGCACGGACATATGAGCGGCACGGATTTCATGTCGCAAGACGCCGCTGGCGCGGTCCGGCGGGTGAAATTGATTTGATCATCAATGACGGCGCATCTTTGATTTTTGTCGAAGTAAAGAAAAGTCGCAGTTTTGAAAAGGCGGCTGAAAACCTGACACCGGCCCAAATGCAGCGGATTTATTCTTCTGCCGAATGTTATCTTGGCGATATGCCGCAGGGCCAACTTACCAATGTGCGCTTTGATGTCGCTTTGGTTGATCAAATTGGCGATGTGCGCATTGTTGAAAACGCGTTTGGCCATTTTTAGCCACGATTTTCGAATGGGATTTATCCGGTTTTGGAATTGCACTCATAGAGCGCATACACCATGTAGTTGTTAAAGCGTTTCGCGATTGCCCAATTCAATTTCCGGGCAATGGGGTCGGCGTGTTAACGCAGCAACAAGGGATATGCAGGGATTTACCATGAAAATTGCCTTTCAAATGGATCCGATTGGTCCGATTGACATAAATGCAGACAGCAGCTTCCGCCTTGCAGAAGAAGCGCAGGCGCGCGGTCACGAATTGTTCTATTACACCCCTGACAAACTCGCTTACCAAGGTGGTAAAATCACTGCGCGAGGCTGGCCCTTGACGGTTCAACGCGTCGTTGGGGATCACTTCACACTTGGAAAAGAACAGACTGTTGATCTTGCTGATTTCGATGTTGTCTGGCTGCGTCAGGACCCGCCGTTTGATATGTCCTATATCACCACCACCCACCTTCTTGATCGAATCCACCCCGATACATTGGTGGTAAACGATCCGTTTTGGGTGCGCAATTATCCTGAGAAACTTCTGGTTCTGGATTTCCCTGATCTTACACCGCCGACCACCATTGCGCGTGATCTTGACACCATCCGCGCCTTCAAAGATCTGCATGGCGATGTTATCCTGAAACCGCTTTACGGCAATGGCGGCGCGGGTGTTTTCCGGCTTCGCGAAGACGATCGTAATTTGGGGTCACTGCATGAACTCTTTTCGTCTATTTCGCGCGAACCGTTGATTGTGCAGAAATTTCTACCCGATGTTTCCAATGGCGATAAACGCATAATTCTGGTGGACGGGATTGCCGTCGGAGCCATCAACCGCGTGCCCGCCCCCGGTGAAACCCGTTCCAATATGCATGTGGGGGGGCGCCCCGAGAAAATCGGCCTTACCGCGCGTGATCGTGAAATTTGCGACGCAATCGGCCCGCTGTTGCGTGAAAAAGGGCAGGTTTTTGTTGGTATCGACGTGATCGGTGATTATTTGACCGAAATCAACGTGACGTCACCCACCGGCATACAGGAATTGGAGCGGTTTGACGGCACCAATATTGCCGCCACCATTTGGGAGGCAATCGAGGCGCGGCGCTCGAGCTGAAACAACGCAGCAAAACACGCCAAATGATTTACGCCTTGGAGGGCAGCGTGTTCAGCCGGAAGCTGACTGCCTCGGCGACATGGGGTTTGCGCACGTCTTGTGAATGATCGAGATCGGCAATGGTGCGCGCCACACGCAACACCCGGTGATAGCCGCGGGCAGACAGGCCAAATCTCTCGGCCACTTTTACCAGCAATTCACGCCCCTCGGTGTCCGGCGTGGCAATCTCCTCTAGGGCTGCGCCTTCGGCATCGGCGTTCTGGCGCATATCCGATCCTTCTCCGAAGCGTATGTGTTGCACGTTGCGCGCCTCGGCGACGCGTGCGGAAATGGCGTCCGATGTGTCCCCCGATGCGGGCAAATCCAGATCGCGAAACCCGACCGGCGGCACATCCACCCGCAGATCAAACCGGTCCATCAACGGGCCGGATATCCGCCCCAGATAATCCTCGCCACAGATCGGTGCACGGGTGCAGGCCCGTGCCGGGTCCGATAAATATCCGCATTTACAAGGGTTTGCAGCTGCAACGAGCATGAAACGGCAGGGGTATTTCACATGCGCATTGGCGCGCGATATCATGATCTCGCCGGTTTCAATCGGTTGGCGCAGGGTTTCCAGAACCGCACGTGGAAATTCGGGGAACTCGTCCATGAACAGCACACCATTATGCGCCAGCGATATCTCCCCCGGTTTGGCGTTGCGCCCGCCGCCTACAATTGCAGCCATCGACGCGGTGTAATGGGGTTCCCGAAACGGGCGCACACGGGAAATGCCGCCCTCGATCAACAGACCGGATAGCGAATGGATCATCGAGGTTTCCAACGCCTCGGCGGGGCTTAACGGGGGCAACAGACCGGGGATTCGCGCCGCCAGCATTGATTTTCCCGACCCCGGCGTGCCAATCATCATGATGTGATGGCGCCCCGCAGCGGCAATTTCTATGGCCCGTTTGACGCGTTCCTGCCCCTTCACATCCCGCATGTCGCGCCCCACCGGGGGTTTGATAACTTCCCCTGGTTCGGCGGGGGCCAATGGCGATTGGCCGGTGAAATGGCGCACCACATCCGCCAGTGACTTTGCCGCAATAACCTGCGTGCCGCCGACCCATGCCGCCTCGGCCCCCGAAACCTTGGGGCAAAGAAGCGTGCGCCCGTCCGCCGCCGCCATGGCCGCGGGCAATGCCCCGATCACAGGAATTAACGCGCCATCAAGGGATAATTCGCCCAACGCCGTCGTCGCTTCGGTGGCGTCAGAGGGGATGATATCGAGCGCAGCAAGCAACGCCAACGCAATCGGCAGGTCGAAATGACTGCCTTCTTTGGGCAGGTCCGCCGGCGAAAGATTGATGGTGATGCGCTTGGAGGGGAGCGCAATCGCCATCGCACTTAACGCCGTGCGGACCCGATCACGGGCCTCGGAAACGGCCTTGTCTGGGAGGCCGACAATCGAAAATGCCGGCATCCCGGGGGTAATTGCGCATTGGACTTCTACCCGCCGCGCTTCCACGCCTTCAAAAGCGACCGTATACGCACGTGCCACCATTGATTAACCACTCCCTTAGTATGGTTAACAGTTAATGGAGGAGAGGTTTAAGAATGGTTAACAAAAACCGGAGAACTTAGGGAATCTCTGAACAAAGCCCTGATTTCCGTGCTATAATTCTGGCAGCACTTACGGGAGAATTGGCATTGAAACAGCAGAGTTTTTCGTCACTTGAGCAGGCCTACAAGAAGAAGCGGACCAAGCGCGAGTTTTTTC
>JAUZRV010000248.1 GCA_030950105.1 Rhodobacterales bacterium
TGTATCGTCGTTCATGGCGGGCTGGATTTTCTGCTGGAGGTGAATGATCTTGTTCAACACCAAAATCATACGACATTTCAACAGCTTGATCTACGCCCGCCAAACGATTTACGCCGCTTCATGAATAATTCGGGTTAGCAAAGCGGCGAAAGAAAAGATGAAATATCGCATGGCGGGTGTATAGCACAATGCTGCCCCCTTGACCAATCACACTTAATGAGGGACAGCAGGGCATGGTTCCATTAGATCGACTTGAACAAATCAGCCAGCGGTTTCAGTTTCTTGAAGCCAGTATGGCATCGGGGGAGGGCGGCGATATTGCCACTCTGGCCAAGGAGTACTCTGACCTGCGCCCGGTGGTGGAGCAGATCAGCGCCTATCGGCAATTGTTGAGTGATATTGCCGAAGCTGAAGCCATGCTGGACGACCCCGAAATGAAGGAATTGGCCGAAGACGAGTTGCCGGAATTGCGCAGGCAATTGCCCGTGGTGGAGAAGGCGTTGCAATTGTCGTTGCTGCCCAAAGATGCCGCCGACGGGCGCGCGGCGATGATCGAGATTCGCCCCGGCACCGGGGGGGATGAGGCGGCGCTATTTGCCGGTGATTTGCTGCGCATGTATCAACGGTATTGCGAAGGGCGCGGTTGGGGATTTGATATTATCGAAGAACAAATCACCGAACTTGGCGGGATCAAAGAAGTCGTCGTGCATGTGACGGGGCGCGATGTGTTTGCGCGTTTGAAATACGAGAGCGGCGTGCACCGCGTGCAACGGGTGCCCGAGACCGAAAGCGGCGGGCGTGTGCATACATCAGCGGCGACAGTGGCGGTTCTGCCCGAAGCGGAAGATGTCGATATTACCATTGAAGCCAAGGATATCCGCATTGATACTATGCGTGCATCAGGGGCCGGTGGGCAGCATGTGAACACCACCGATTCTGCGGTGCGTATTATCCATATTCCGAGTGGAATTATGGTGACATCGGCGGAAAAATCGCAACATCGCAACCGCGAGATCGCCATGACCGTTCTCAAGACGCGGCTCTATGATGCCGAACGTCAGAGGATGGACAAAGAGCGGTCGGACAATCGCAAATCCCAAGTGGGATCAGGGGATCGTAGCGAGCGGATCAGGACCTATAATTTCCCGCAGGGGCGGATGTCGGACCACCGGATCAACCTGACGCTTTATAAGCTTGACCAGATTATGGGCGGTGATCTTGACGAGATTATTGATGCGCTGGCCGCGGATGCGCAAGCCACGCAATTGGCCGAAATGGACGAACAATGAGTATATCCGAGGTCTTGGTGGTGGGGGGCAAAACCCTGCGCGATGCAGGCATTGACGGGGCGACGCGTGATGCGCGGTTGCTTTTGGCGCAAGCGTTGGGAATTGGCGTGGACCGGTTGACCATCGAGGCCGAAAAAACCGTGACGCAAAGCGAGCTTGAGACGTTTTCGGCGATGCTTGATCGGCGTGTGGCACGTGAACCTGTGGCGCGTATTCTGGGGCGTCGGGCGTTTTGGGGGCGTGATTTTATGGTGACGCCCGATGTACTTGATCCGCGCCCCGAGACCGAAACATTGATTGAAGCCGCGCTTGCCGGTGGTGCGGTGGAACGGATACTGGATTTGGGCACCGGCAGCGGGATTCTGGCGTTGACGCTTTTGGCGGAGTGGCCCGAGGCGCGTGCAGTGGCCAGCGATATTAGTGAAGACGCCCTGATTGTGTGCGTGAAAAACGCCGGAAAACATGGGCTTGGGCCACGGCTTTCGGTGCTGGTTTCGGATTGGTATGAACAAATTGACGGGGTGTTTGATCTGATTGTGTCGAACCCGCCCTATATTGCCGCCGCGGAAATGGGGGATTTGTCCGAGGAAGTGCGCCAGTTTGATCCGTTTATTGCGCTATCGCCGGGGGGGGATGGTCTTGAGGCTTATCGTATCATTGCGGCAGGCGCGCAAAACCGGCTTGCCCCGAATGGGCGGATACTGGTCGAGATTGGCCACCTTCAAGGCGTTGCGGTTGCCGGGATATTTGCCAATGCCGGGCTGGAAGATATTACAGTTTTACCGGATATGGACGGGCGTGATCGCGTCGTTGCGGCGAATATGCCACGGAAGTGACCCAAAATTCCGCTCATTATGTATAAAATTGTCGGTTAGCCCTTGTTTCCAGATGTCTGGCGTGTTTATTCGATAGCAGTTAATGCGGTGGATACCTATCGGTGGTCCCGCTTAACAACTGCCAAAAATGCAAACAAACAAAAATGCAAACAAAAATAGCGTGACCCCGGATTTGTAGAGCGCAAGAGGCGCGAAACGGGCGACACGAAAGCCGCAAATAAATAGGCTGGACAGCAAAAACATGAGATCATCAAAGTCACGTTCGCGGGGGAAATCCAACCGCAACCGCTCCAATAATAACAACAGCAACAACGTCAACCGAGTGTTTGACAGTTCCGGTCCCGAAGGACGGGTGCGCGGAACGCCGCAACAGGTTTTCGAAAAATACAGCCAATTGGCGCGCGATGCCGAGTTGGGCAATGACCGCGTGGCGCAGGAAAATTTCCAGCAACATGCAGAGCATTATCTGCGCATGTTAACGGCCGCACAGCGCGAGGCAGATGCCCGTCGCGAATTGCACGAGCGCGAAAACCGCGAACGTCAGGCGGAACGAGATCGTGAGCGCGCCGAAAGAAGCGAGCGGGATCGTGAAAGGAATGAACGCGATCGTGAACGCCGTGAACGTGAAGCCGCCAACCGGCAGGCCTCCGATGTGCGTCGTGATGACCCGAAAAACAGGAATGAAGGCGGCCGTAAACCCGATGCGGGTGAGGGGGCCGGTGATGGTGTGGAACGGCGTGAAAATCATGCAGACCACGTTGTTCATGTGGATGCCGATCCGGCGGATGCGCCGCAACCCTATGTGATGGATATGGGGCAGTCCCGTGAAAGCGGCCTTGTTGAAACGCCGGAAAATGCCGAAAGCACCCCTGCGGCCAAGCCCAAGCCGAAACGTGCACCACGTAAACCGCGCGCCAAGCCCAAGCCAAAATTGGTTTCGGCGTCGGAGGCAGCACCTTCGGAGGCTTCGGCATCTGTGGCACAAGAAAACGTGGAAAAAGCCGCCGAATAATTTGGCGAGACGCACGCACGTTGAGTTTATATCTGGAATGAGGCGCTTCCCGTTTGGGCGGCGCCTTTTTCTATTGCGGCGCGGGTTTCATGATCGGGGCCAATTGGCGGGCCAAGGCGCAAAATTGTTCAAGCGAAACGGTTTCGGCGCGGGCCGTGGGGGCAATCCCTGCGGCGACAAGATGCGGTTCAATATCTTTGGTTATGGGTTTGAGAGCAGAGCGCAGCATTTTACGGCGTTGATTGAAGGCGACGGCCACCACCCGTTCAAGGATTTTGGCATCGGCGGGGAACCGTGGGGTCGCGCGCGCGGTGATATGGACCACGGCGCTTGATACTTTGGGTGGCGGGGTAAAGGCCCCGGGTGGCAGCGACATCACAATATGCGGATCGGCGCGCCATTGACACATCAATGCCAGACGCCCGTAGGCTTTGGTGCCCGGAGTGGCCACGATACGTTCGGCGACCTCACGTTGAAACATCAGGGTGAGGCTCTGCCAGAATGGCGGCCATTGGGGCGGGGTAAGCCAGCGGATTAGCAATTCGGTGCCGACATTATAAGGAAGGTTGGCAACAATGCGGATTGGCGCATTAAGGTGGGCAAGCGGGTCGATATCAAGAGCATCGCCGTTTAGTATTTCGAGTTGATCGGGGTAGTGATCGGCGATCTCGTTCAGGGCGGCAAGGCAGCGGCTGTCTTTTTCGATGGCAAGCACGCGGCGCGCCCCACCGGCCAGCAAGGCGCGGGTCAGGCCACCGGGACCGGGACCAATTTCAAGGATATCACAAGTGGTCAGGTCGCCGGCCTGACGGGCAATTTTAGCGGTGAGATTGAGGTCGAGCAAGAAGTTTTGGCCAAGCGATTTACGTGCACTTAATGCATGGGTCGCAATTACGTCGCGCAGTGGCGGGAGGGTGTCTATCTGGCTCATTTCAATTGCCCGGACGGGAGGCGAGGGGAGGGCGGATGCCTCCGGCGGGGATATTTAGGGGAACAAAGATCATGGTCGGGTGGCCATTTTATGGGCAAGTTTGAGCGCCTCGATCAGGGATGAGGGATTGGCGATATTCTGGCCGGCGATGTCAAAGGCGGTGCCGTGATCGGGCGAGGTGCGGATGAACGGCAGGCCAAGGGTGACGTTGACGCCACGATCAAAATCAAGGGTTTTGATCGGTATCAGGGCCTGATCGTGATACATGCAAACCGCCGCGTCATAAGTTTTGCGCGCCGCCGCGTGGAACATGGTGTCGGCGGACATTGGTCCCAGTAGCGTCATGCCCTCGGAGCGTAGCGCGTCGAGGACCGGAAGGATCATCTCGATTTCCTCGGACCCCATCGCGCCGCCTTCGCCGGCGTGGGGGTTCAGGCCAGCGACGGCAATGCGCGGGTTGGCAATGCCGAAATCGCGGCGCAAGGCGGCGTGGGTGATCAACAATGTATCGGTGAGCAGGGCCGCGGTGAGGGTTTCGGGAACCTGCGCCAGCGGGATATGGATTGTGGTTGGCACAACGCGCAACAGGTCGCTTGCCAGCATCATCACCACGCGGTCAACGCCTGCCAGAGCGGCAAGATATTCGGTATGGCCGGGATAGGCGAAATTGGCCCCGTCTTTTAGTGCCTTTTTGTGGATCGGTGCGGTGCACAGCGCCGAAGCCAGACCAGAGCGCACCAGGTCAACACCGCGCGCGATAACATCGATCACCCCTTGGGCATTGGCGGGGGCGGGTATGCCGGCAACATTGGGTGCAGGAAAGGTATGCAGCAGAACCGGCAGGCCGTTTTTGCAGGCGTTGATCGCCTCGTGGGGTTCGGAAATAATCACATGCGGGGTGTTGGCGGGCAGGTGATCAGGATCCCCGATATAAAAGAACGGCAGGTCGGGACCAAGATGCGCCCAGGCCTTGGCCGCCAGTTCAGGCCCGACGCCAGCGGGTTCGCCACAGCTTAGGGCGATTGGGGCTACGACGGGTAGGCGTGTCATTTTATGACAATGCGGGCATCGGCACGCAATTCGGCCAGATAGCTTTGGGAGTAGGTCACCAGCCGCTGGTTTTGCAATTGCAGAGCAACATTTTCGCGCGGGATGTCGGCACCCAGCGCCACAGTGCGTCCGCACAGCATTAACAGCACCAAAGTGCTGCCGTTGGCGCGTGTGAGATTGGTCGATATCTCGTGTTTGTCGAGGCCGTTCAATTCGCGCGCAATATCGGCGGGAATATCGGCCGGTGCCTTAACCCCGCGTTCGAGAACCTCGTCCGGTTGGCCATAGGCAACGCCATAGAGATCATCACAGGTGTCAACGCGGGCGCGGATTTTTGCGGCTTCTGCAAGGGCGGTATCGGACCGGCCACCGGGGATGTAATAGGCGGCGTATTCGATGGCGGTATAGAGCGGACCATTGGGCGAGGATTGTTTGAGAGCGCGATCAATATCATTGTCGTTTATCTGCACACGGGGGCCGAATTTGGCCTGAATCAATTCGCGCCACGTGATGCCTGCCTTTACAAAATCGTAAAAGGTTTGGGCAGAAACACCGCCAGCCGCCAGTGCCGCCAGCAATTTGTCAGGTGTGAGATTGGCATTGGTCGCAAATTCTTCGATGCCGGCCTGAATACCTTCTTCGGTGACCACCAGCCCGATGGCTTCGGCGGCTTCGAGTTTGAGACGTTCTTCGATCAATTGTTGGCGCGCCAGATCAATCACGCCCGCCTTGGCCCCGAGCAATTTCAGCAATTGCACCCGCTGCGTCATTTCATAGCGGGTGATGATCTTGTTGTTGACCGTGATCACGGGTTTGAACAGATTTTGCGCATTGGCACCTGCGGGGCCGGTGAAAACGACCGAAATTGCAATCAACAAAGTGGCGGAGAGTGTGGAAAACAGGTGCTTTGGATGCGTCATATTATGTGCCTGATC
Source organism: Rhodobacterales bacterium (assembly GCA_030950105.1). Classification (GTDB taxonomy): domain Bacteria; phylum Pseudomonadota; class Alphaproteobacteria; order Rhodobacterales; family Rhodobacteraceae; genus JAUZRV01. The sequence continues at coordinate 6,054 of JAUZRV010000248.1, forward strand.
TAGTTAGAGCATGATCTTTTGAACGTTTTATCGCTGGTCTTGGCAGAAAATCCGCGCAGGCCAACGGTAAAGCTGAAATCTGTCGATGGAGTGAGGATAATCGAAGACGTGAAGCGACGCGAGGCAGAAAGTGTAATATCTACACATTCGTTGCGATATTGCAGGCCAATTCCCGCTTGCGCGGTGGTATTGGTGGCCACATCATACCGCAAATTGGCGGTTCCGGTCCAATGGCGCGCTATTTGATAAGATCCGTCAATTGACCACTCGGAAACCGTGGCCGCACGATCTTCCAACGGATCGGCCCCAAGCCAGATATAGGACGCACCAAAGGCCATCTTGGCGTTGCGCCATCCGGCGCGTGCCTCGGCCTTGGATACGTCAAATCCGTTGTTGAAAAGTCCACGTCCGGTAAAGGAAATCCCTGCGCTATTTTTGAAGTGACCGGCGAGCAACAGATCGGATGCGGTGCCGCCCAAACCAGAACTTGAGGAGAAATCAGCAATGGCAATGTCGCGGTAAACCTGTCCGACACTGACCCCCATTTGCCAGCCCGAAGGATCGTAGCGGGTCCAGTTTGCGCCCAATGCGGCACTTAGCCCGTATTCGCGGCGGTCGACCGAAGGAAACCGCGAAATTGCCAGCAAATTGCCCTCGTCAAATTCGACGCGGGTGCTTTCGTCATTGGCGATGTTGGGGGCGTTGCCACCAACCCAGGCCAGTTGCGCCAAGGGTTCGACCACATAGGAAACGCCCGCAGACGTGGATTTACGCAAAGGCCAGCGGAAAGTCACAGCAACGGCAGGGGTGACGGCCACGGTCGAGGCGTCCGCCGTGCCACCAATTTGTGCGGTGTGAAACCCGTCAACATCAAGGGCGGCGGTGGTGCGGGCGCGCAGACCACCGGCAAGCGTCCATGTGCGTTGCCAAGACGCACTGGCATTGATGCGGGTCACATCGCGTCCGTCGGCCCATATATCGAGATCAGGCCCATCGGTCGTGAGGTTGGAATAGCGGAAATGCGAATGGAGTTCGGCCCCGAGCCGCAGTTCGCCGCCCAGGGCCTTTGGGAAATAGCGCCGTTCATAACGCGCGTCACCGATCAGGGGCGGCAATGTGGCATTGTTCTCGGTGATCCGCAGAGAGTGGTATTGGGTAAGGGCGGCGCGAATATATTCGTCACGCGTGGTGCGGGTTACGGCAATTTCACTATCGAGGCGGTCTTTTTCCGAATAATCGTAATCGAGCAGATAGGCGTTATCGGTGGCGGCTTCGATATCGAATTCGAGGGAAAATCCGCGATTTAACGCAAAGCGTCCCACGGCAAAAACATAGGCACGGGTTTCGCCGGGGAGCAGGGTATCTTGTGATACAGCGCCTTCTATTGCCAAGGTGCCACGGCGATAGGCCTGACGATAGCGAAATTCCACGGTGCGGGTTTCAGAGGAAACATAGGGGGTTAATGTAATGTCGCGGTGTTTGCCAATTGGAATGAAATACGGGATTTTAAGACCGGTGCCCAATTGCGAATTGCGACGAAGCGACGGAATCATGAAGCCGGCAGCACGTTTCAGGGTTGGATCGGGCAGGCGCAGGCGCGGCAAGTAGAAAACCGGCACATCGCGGACGCGAAACTGGGCGCCTTCAAAATAGAGCTGGCGCGCGATTTGATCATGAACCACCCGTTTGGCACGGATTTGCCAGAGCGGCGGTTGGCCGGTTTCGCACACACGGCACGAGGTCACCGCCACTTTGTAGAGTTGCGAATAACGCCCGCTCACGCGGTTCAATTGTTGCGCGGCAAGTTGCAGTTGTTGGTTGAGCACAAGCCGCGCGCCACGCAACAATCCGTTTTCCAAATCGCGATCAAGTTCGGCAGAGGAGGCAAGGATCAGGATATTGTCGCCGTCGGTAATGGTGATCGGCCCGTCAATTTTGAGGGATTCGGCACGCCGGTCATAGACAATGCGCGCCGCCTGTATGCGGCTGTTGCCAAGAAGGGCCTCGACGTTGCCTTCGGCAATAAGCAGGTTATTGCCACTTGTATAAACACGATCCGCCACCAGAACTGCCGACTTTGGCACCGGCACTTGCTGTGCGCGGGAAGGGGCCGGAAACAACAGCAGACCCAGAACCGTTGCCAAAGCGATAAACAGGCGAACAAACATCCGTTCCGGAGTGGTGGCGGGGGTGGTGGCTGGATTGGGATACATCATCCGTCCTCCATATGCAGAAGGATGCCGAGTGCAAGCAGAACCGACGCCAAAGGCGGTGCCCAAGCGGCAAGCAACACCGGAATTTGCCCGTTTTCACCCAATATCTGGGCGAAATTGCGAATATAATACAAGCCAAAGCCAAGCATTATAGCGGTCAAGACCGCGACGCCGGTGCCGCCCGCGCGCGCGTGGCGCATGGTAAACGCGGACGCAATCAACACCATCGCCATTAGGAAAAACGGGCGCGACAGCTCCATCTGATACCAAACCGCATAGCGGCGCGCGGAAAATCCGGCCTGTTCCAGTTGCGAGATGAACACCGGCAAATCCCATATGGAAATCGCGTTCGGCTTGCCGAAACTGTTGCGGATACGATCAATTGTCAGGGATGAAGGAACGGCAAGCGTGTCGTGTTCATGGGCGTTGGCCTCGGGGTTCTGACCTGCCGTCAGTGGCCAGACTTTGGCGCCGCGCAGCAACCATTCGCCATCACCGAGACGTGCCGACGAGGCCTCGATCCGGCGCAAAGGGCCGCCGGTGGGTGCATAGGCAATCAATGTGACATCATATAAAACAGTGGCGTCGGGGTTGGCGCTACCGGCGCGAATCACGGTTTGGCCTTCTGCGCCGCCCTGACGCAACCAAAGCCCCTCGGAACTGATCGACAAGGTATCGGAGCCGCCAGAGCGGTAGGCATCAAACAGAGTGTGATAGCGTTTCGATGTGGTGGCGACGATCGGGTTGAAAACGGCCACCGCCAAAAATCCGATCACCAGAGCCACGCCAACCGGAGCAAGCAGGGACCGCAACGCCGAACGCCCCGATGCGCGCGATGCGACCAATTCGGAAGACCGGGCCAGACCGAGAAACATGGTAACCGTGGCAAGAATCATCACCAATGGCAGGATGCTATAAATTCCTTCCGGCGAATTGAGCAGGGTCAACTCGACGATATCGGAAAAGTCGGCGGCATCGCCATCAATTTTACGCAACTGTTCAATCAGGTCGATCAACGTCATCAACACATAAAAAACCGAGGTGATGCCAAGAAATATCCACGCAAATTTACGGGCAAAGTAGAAATGCAGAATCATGTTGCTGCCCCGTTTGGCGGGGATTGCGAAATACCGCCGGATTTTCGGGTGCGTGGCCCGCGCGGGCGGGCGGCAAACCCCAAAAGCGCGCCCGAGATTGCCAATCCGACAAGCGAGGGAACGTAGACAAGAAACCAGAGGTCTTCGTTGCTGCGCAGCGGGTCGGCGACAATGCCTTCGATGATTTTTACGCCGACCAGTAAAAGAAGTGCCGCCACGATTTGTCGCCAGACGCCAAAGCGGCTAAACCCGCCAACCAAGAGGGTGGAAAAGCCGATAAGCGCCGCCACAACACATAGCAACGGTTGGCTAAACCGGCCATGCAGTTCCTCCATGACCCGCCCATAAGAGACATTCGCGCGGTCTGCAATTGTCTGCGGGTCGCGGATCAAATCGAGGGTCGAGGCAAATTGGATATTGTCGAGGTTAGGTTTGGCATTGCCAACCAACCCCCCGACATCATAGGAAAAATCATCAAAATGTGTGTTGAAAAGACGACCGGTTCTGGTGTTGTAGGACTGCACCAACCCGTCGATCATCACCAGTTTTGTCGACTCGCCATCGCGCACCAGATAGGCGCGGGTCGCCGTGTAGGTGACGCTTTGGCCCGGGGTGCTGCGGTCGGACAGGAACATATCTTCCAGCGCCCCTTCCGGGGTAATTTCACGGATATAGAACGTGATGCCTTCGGAAGGGTGCAAAAAAGCGCCATCGCTAAGCAGTTTTGCCGTAACATTTTGCGATATTTCAGATTTGCGCAAGGCAAATTGGGTTTTGCTTGCGGGGACCAGAAAATGCGTCAGCGCCGCCATCATTGTGCCAACAATAATCCCGTAAATCAGCACCGGACGCGCCAGACGCCAGGGCGAAAATCCAGTGGCCTGCATGACCACAAGTTCGCTCTCGGTCGATAGCCGGTTGGTCACATAAACCGCGCCGGCAAAGGCCGACATCGGCAACACCAGACGGATCACATTGGGCAGGGTCAGGGCGGTAAATTCGATAAAAACAAAGGCACTTTGGCCGTCACCAATTAAGCTGTCAAACAGGCGCACCGCCTGATTGATCCAGTAGATAGACACAAGCACTAGTGCAAAAAATCCGAAAAGCACCATAAGTTGCGACAGCATATATCTGTCGAATCGCGCCAAAATACTTCTCCTGCCCCAGGTTTCTTGCCCGACACATACAGGATATTGCGAGGCGGGAAAACTGCTATCTGGTCAAGTGAGCGGTTGCACGCTAGGACACGGGGGAAATACATCAAAGGAACATATCATGCGCACGCCCGTCTCTGTGGAATTCAAAGAACTTGAAATAGATAGCATTGCCACAATGGCGGGCCGGATTGCGGTTGTTGTTGATCCCGAAGGCAAGCTTGATACCGGCGCGCGGCGGGTCAATCGTCTCTGCAAAGGGGCATTGGCGCGGCTGGTGGCATCAAAATTATTTACCACGGCCAAATCTGGCGATGTTCTGTCGCTTGCCTATCCCGCAGGACTGGCAGCCGAAGCAATTGATGTTTTGCGCCTGTCACGGCGGTGTTCGCTAGAAGATGCGCGCCGGGGCGGGGCCAACCTGGCCAAGAATATGGACACGGGCGATGTGACCCTGCTGGCGGGCAATCACACCAAGGCCGAAAATATCGCCTATGGCGTGGCTTTGCGGGCCTATGGGTTTGAGGATCATAAAACCGCGGATACCGAATCCACCGGCAATCTGATTGTTACGGCTTCCAAACCTGATGAGGTGGCGGCCCGCGCGCGGCCGTTGCTCGCGGTGGCCGAAGGGGTGTTTTTCACCCGTGATCTGGTGAACGAGCCGGCAAATATTCTAACAACAAGCGAATTTGCCAACCGCCTCGTGGCGATGGAGTATCTGGGGTTGGACGTCGAGGTCATGGATGAACCGGCACTCGAAGCCCTTGGAATGGGCAGTTTTCTATCGGTCGGCCAAGGCAGTGATACGCCAACCAAAATGGTGGTCATGCGCTGGAATGGCGGTAAAAAGGGCGATGCGCCGCTGGCTTTGGTTGGCAAAGGTGTGATGTTTGACACGGGTGGTATTTCGCTGAAACCGGCGGCGGGCATGGAAGACATGACCATGGATATGGGTGGCGCCGGTGTGGTTGCCGGTGTGATGCGCGCGCTTGCCTTGCGCGGGGCCAAGGCCAATGTCGTTGGTTTGGTGGGCTTGGTCGAAAACATGCCGTCGGGCAATGCTACGCGCCCCGGTGATGTGGTGAAATCGATGAAGGGCGACACGATCGAGGTGATTAATACCGACGCCGAGGGGCGTTTGGTGTTGTGTGATGTGATGTGGTATGCTCAGGAACACGTCAAACCGGCAGCAATGATTGATCTGGCGACCCTGACCGGCGCTATTATCATCGGATTGGGCCATGAAAATGCCGGCGTATTTTCCAATGATGATACATTGTGCAACAATTTCCTCAAAGCGGCCACCATCGAAAGCGAAGGCGCTTGGCGGATGCCGCTTGGGCAGGCCTATGACGATCTTTTGAAATCGCGGATTGCCGATATGAAAAATATCGGTGGCCGGGCGGCTGGGTCAATCACGGCGGCGCAGTTTCTGCAACGCTTTGTGCAGGACGGCATGCCTTGGATACACCTCGATATTGCGGGTGTGGCAAGCGTAACCGGCGAAACCAAATACGCGCCCAAAGGCGCAACGGGTTGGGGCGTTATGGCGCTTGATCGCTTGGTCGCGGATCAATTTGAAAAGGAATAGTAAACATGGGAGCGGCCTATTTCTATCACCTGACGCGCGCCCCTCTCGAGGTGACTTTGCCCGTTTTACTGGGCAAAGCGCGCGGGGCAGGGTGGCGCGTTGCCGTGCGTGGAACCGACCCCAAGTATATGGAATGGCTTGATGAAAAACTCTGGTCCGGCCAAGAAGACGGGTTTCTTGCGCATGGTTTGATGGGCGGCGCACATGATCGGCAACAGCCGATCCTGCTTGGCGTGGGCACTGACACCGCCAATGAACCGGCCTGCATTATGACCATCGGAGGGGCCGATATTACCGCGGCTGAAATCAACGCGCTTGAACGGGTTTGTATCCTGTTTGATGGCAATGATTCGGATGCGGTCAATGTCGCGCGCGGCCAATGGAAAACCCTGAAAGATGCTGGTTGCAAAGCCCAATATTGGTCCGAAGAAAGTGGCCGATGGGAAAAAAAAGCCGAGACCTGAGAATTATTTAGCGCCGCCCCATATCATTGTTCCAAAAATATCCCCGCCGGAGGCTCCCCAAGCTGCACCAAGGTTCAAACCTTGCGGTTAAAGCTTTTAGCGGGTCAAAATCATCGTGTTGCCGGTGATTTGAAGGCTCGAATACCTCTGCAAATAGGTCATCCCCAACAGGGATCCATCCATGTCTCCCTGATTAACGACGGCGCGGATATTGCGGTCAATATGCGGCCCCAGAACCACCTCCTGCAATCGCACCGGGGCGGTGCGCACCTCGCCATTGGCGGTGCCCGCGCGTCCGGTATAGGCCAGATTGGCAAGATCAATACCGGCGCGTTTGGCGTCTTGTTGGCTTAAAACCATTTCCGAGGCCCCGGTATCAACAACAAAGAGCACGTTCGTCCCATTGATTTTCAAGGTCACATAAAAATGGCCATCAGCCTGCCTTGGAAGCTCGATTTGCCCTTTGGCATCAAATTGGGTGGTCGGGCGCACGGTTTGGCGGATATCGCCCCAGAGACCGACCGCGGCGATCACCCCCAAAAAGATAAGCCCCCAAGTCAGGGCTTGCTGGGCCAGTTTTCCCAATGATTGGCGGTTTTGCACGAAAAATGTAAAGGCAATCACACTGCCAAGCAGAACCAGATAGGTGAGACGGGCATAATCAAATTCCTGCATTTCCCCCCCGATCAATCGTTATCCGGCAAAACCGAAATCACGCAGCCCATCCAGCACAAATTGTACCGAGAGCGCGGCAAGCAACATCCCAAGCAGACGTGTGACCACGTTAATGCCGGTTTTCCCCATGACCCGTTCAAACAAGCCTGCCCCGAGAAAAAACATAAACAGAACCACAATAACGCTGATCATCACCGCGACAACGCTGGCCAATCCGATCCAGCCATCTTGTTGTTCTGCCAGAAGAATAACCGTTGCAATCGCACCGGGGCCGGCAATCAACGGGATCGCCAGCGGGAAAACCGACGGGTCCGGGCGTTCATCGGCCTGATCCTCACGCCGTTTGGCACGTCTCTCGAACAACATATCAAGCGCGGTCAGAAACAGCAGAATCCCGCCCGCGATGCGAAACGCCGACATTGAAATGCCGATGAACCCAAGCAAGGATTCGCCCAGCGCCGCAAATAGCGTCAGAATGATCGCGCCGGTAACGCAGGCACGAAACGCAATGGCGCGCCGTTCGCGGGCATCCATCCCCTGGGTCAGCGCGACAAACATCGGCGTAAGCCCGATAGGGTCGATGATGACATATAGCGTCACCGAAGCGCTGATGAGAAAGGCAATATCCATAGGGTCTTATGGGGCTGGGAAAAGAGCGGCGCAACCTCGATTTCGATAGGCCGTCAGGTTCACGTCATTGTTGAGACGTTTTGACAGGGGGGTAGCGACGGGGGCCGTCGCGATATTGGTTAGGATCGCGACCACAGACGCATCTGCTGCGGAGGGTTTGTCTCCAAACAAGAACGGTTTGTCGCCAAGAATATCGGTGATAGCAATCAGGTCTTTGTCCACGCGCACAAGTTGTTCGGCGACCGTGTGACGTGCCATGCCTTGGGCGGTTGCCTGTGCGACGGCCTGTTTGCGGATCTGTTTGGTAATGAAACCACGCATGAGGGCGGGGATTTGGTTGAAAAATGTTTTGCGCACGATATCCCAATTGTCATCATTCACCCAGCGGTCACAGATAACGGCGAAATAGGAATGTTCTTCGACCATGCGGATCAGGGCGCGAGAAATTGCACGGTCACGCGAGGACAGGCCTTCGTCGAAATCAATATCGAATTTGACCTCTAGCCCGAATTATTCATGAAGCGGCGTAAATCGTTTGGCGGGCGTAGATCAAGCTGTTGAAATGTCGTATGATTTTGG
>JAUZRV010000249.1 GCA_030950105.1 Rhodobacterales bacterium
GGGCGCGCTAAATAACGGGTTGTTCAAGGCGGGATGAACACCCGCCTTGAACCATTGTTTCATTGGTGCCTTACAGAATATTATGCTCGGGACCATAGGGAAAGCCGGTGATATTGACCGGACCGTTGTCTTCGATCACCACAATATCATGTTCGCGATAACCGCCGGCACCGGCCATCCCTTCGGGAATTGTCAGCATGGGTTCCATTGATATAACCATACCCGGTTCCAGAACGGTGTGGATGTCTTCGCGCAGCTCTAATCCGGCTTCGCGACCATAATAATGTGACAGGATGCCAAAGCTGTGGCCATAGCCAAAACTGCGATATTGCAACAGATCTCTGCTTGCGAAGAAATCATTGATCTCGGCGCAAATGTCGGAACAAACCGCGCCTTCCTTGATGATGGAAAGGCCAAGTTCATGGGCCTCGACATTGGCCTGCCAGATTTCAAGGCTGCGTTTGCCCGGCTGCCCGAGCCATAACGTGCGTTCCAGAGCGGTGTAATATCCGCTGATCATAGGAAATGTATTGAGGCTTAGAATATCGCCCATTTCCAATTTTCGGGTAGTGACCGGATTATGCGCGCCATCGGTATTGAGACCACTTTGAAACCAGACCCAACTATCGCGAATTTCGGAATCGGGGAAGGATTTGGAAATTTCCAACTCCATCGCATCGCGCCCGGCCATAGCGATATCTATTTCACGCGCGCCTTTTGTGACGGCCCCAACGACGGCAGCACCACCAATATCGGCAATGCGCGCTGATTCTTTGATCAGGGTGATTTCGGCAGCGGATTTGATCATGCGCTGGGTCATGGTTGCGCCGGCGATATCGACCACGTCAACCGCACCAAGAAATTCGGTTAGTTTGTCACGCTGGAGCAACGTCATATGATCGCCTTCGATCCCCAATCGGGCGGCATTTCCCACCAGATTGCGCACTGCCCGCCAATAATTGTCGCGCTTCCAATCGGTATAAATGACATTGTCATGGGCGCTACGGCGCCACGGTTGCCCGCCGTCGATGTTGGCCGAAACCGTGGTTGACGCCTCTTGGGTTACAACACAGGCATAGGGGCGCCCGAAGCTGCAATAGAGAAACCCCGAATAATAGGCGATATTCTGCATTGAGGTTAGCAACACAACATCAATGCCGCGCGCCGCCATTTCGGTCCGCAGTTTGCGCAATCGTGTATCATATTCAGAGATGGCAAAGGGCAATCGCGCTTTCGCGCCATTTTGCAGGGTGAATGTTTCAGGTCGGATTTGGGTCATCTGTAGAACCTCGTTCAAAAGGTCCGGGCGTTCAGGACTTGTGCGGCTTCCCGCAGGGTTGCATTTTTTTGGCGACGCCATCGCCATATGCACATCGAATTCCTAGGCCGGGTTCAAAAAAATATCTAGCCGAAACCGATGGTTTTCCGCTGTTTCTACAAGCTTCCCGGCTTATGACATGTCGCATATTGGCGTTTACATGGCGCAAACAACGGCTATGAGGGGCGATCGCGGTTGATAAGCTACCGCTACTACTGTTAGACTTTCGTAAATGCGGCAAAGACCGCAGCACTTTGTGCTTCATGTAAACAGGGTTGGGTTGGAGAAAATATTGTCACTGGGAAATCCTAAAGACGCGTTCGTGGCGTTTGATCACGTTCAAAAAAGTTATGACGGTGAAATACTTGTTGTCAAAGATCTTAACCTGCAAATAGCCAAGGGCGAGTTTGTAACCATGCTTGGGCCTTCGGGGTCGGGCAAGACCACTTGCCTGATGATGCTGGCCGGTTTTGAGGTTGCGACCCACGGTGATATTCTGCTTGGCGGTCAGCCGATCAATAATATCCCGCCGCATAAACGCGGTATCGGCATGGTGTTCCAAAACTACGCTTTATTTCCGCATATGACCGTCGGTGAAAATCTGTCGTTTCCTCTCGAGGTGCGCAAAATGGGCAAGTCGGAGCGTGAGGCAAAGGTCAAACGCGCGTTGGAAATGGTTCAGATGGGCGATTTTGCCGGTCGGCGACCTGCGCAACTCTCCGGTGGCCAACAACAACGTATCGCATTGGCGCGGGCGTTGGTTTTTGATGCAGATCTGGTTTTGATGGATGAACCGCTTGGCGCGCTCGACAAACAGTTGCGTGAGCGCATGCAATACGAAATCAAACACATTCACGAGCAATTGGGCATTACCGTGGTTTATGTAACCCACGACCAGTCCGAGGCGTTGACGATGTCGGATCGTGTTGCGGTGTTTGATGATGGCGTGATTCAACAGTTGGCCAAGCCCGATGACCTTTATGAACGGCCGGAAAACGCGTTTGTGGCGCAGTTTATCGGCGAGAATAACAAACTCGAAGGCGTTGTGCGCGCCGTAGACGGTGACAACGTTGTGGTCGATCTCGAAGGCGGGATGACGGCCCATGCGCTTGCGGTAAATTGCGGCGGAGTGGGGGACCGGACCATGCTTTCGATTCGCCCCGAACGGGTTACCTTGAATGCCGAAGGCCCGAACTCCACCAAGGCGCTGGTAAAGGAATTGATTTATCTTGGCGATCACATCCGGTGCCGGATGACCGTTTCCGGGCATGATGATTTTATTGTCAAAGTTGCCAATTCCTCGGGCCATAAACATCTGGTCGTCGGCGAGGAAACCGATGTGAGCTGGCAAATCGAAGACTGTCGGGCGCTGGACGCATAGCAACGACATTTGGGAATTCTAATTGCTCTGCCATTGCAGAGTGATTTCCATAGCCGCGTGAGCCTACCCATAGCGCGGTCTTTTATAACGGGTAAATCAGGGAGAAGCTTTATGAAGCTCAAAAATATTCTTTTCAGTGCAACCGCTCTTGTGGCGTTTGGCGCTGCTGCTGCCACAGCGGGATCAATCACTGTCGTATCTTGGGGTGGTGCCTACACGAAATCGCAAGTTGAAGCGTATCACAAACCTTGGATTGCCGCGACTGGCAACACAATCGTTTCCGAAGATTACAACGGCGGTCTAGCCGAAGTAAAAGCACAAGTAGAAGCCGGAAACGTCACTTGGGATCTGGTTGATGTTGAACTTTCGGACGCGATCCGTGGTTGTGACGAAGGCCTTCTGGAAGAAATCGACCTTGCGGCGTTGCCAGACGGTGCCGATGGCTCCTCGGCTGCTGATGACTTCCTCGAAGGTGCGCTTAGCGATTGCGCGGTTGCCAACATCGTTTGGTCGACAATTTTCGCTTATGACTCTTCGAAAACATCCGGCGTAGACAGCATCGACGACCTGTTCAACATCGCGGAATTCCCGGGCAAACGTGGCCTGCGCAAAGGTGCAAAATCGGTTCTGGAAATGGCATTGATGGCGGATGGTGTTGCAGCCGCCGACGTTTATGACGTTTTGGGCACCGACGAAGGCGTTGATCGCGCATTTGCCAAACTCGACACCATCAAAGACCATGTTGTCTGGTGGGAATCCGGCGCGCAGCCTCCTCAGCTTTTGGCCGATGGCGAAGTTGTGATGACCACCGCCTATAATGGCCGCATCTTTAACGCGGCGATTTCCGAGGGCAAATCTTTCGAAGTTGTCTGGGATGGTCAAATCATGGACTTTGACCTTTGGGTTGTTCCAAAAGGCGCACCTAACAAAGATCTGGCAATGGAATTCATCGCATATTCCACCGATACCCAGCGTCTCGCAGATCAAGCTTCCTGGATTTCCTATGGTCCGGCGCGCAAATCTTCGGGGGCCCTCGTTGGTCTCTATAGTGATGGCAAAACCGAAATGGGTCCGCATATGCCAACAGCAGCGGCCAATCTGACCAATGCTATCGTCAGTGATTTCGAGTTCTGGGCAGATAATGCTGATGAGCTTAACGAGCGTTTCAACGCTTGGCTTATCAAATAAGACAATTGCCGGAGGGGGGTATACTCCCTCCGGTATACTCCCTCCGGTATCCTACCGGCCTTCGTGCAAGGAAAATCCAGATGTCTGATACCGAACTTGTTCTCGCCGCTGATGGCACGCCTTTGAAAAAGAAGCTTGCACAGGCTCTTTTTGTAAGCCGTGCACGGGCGTTTGGTCTGGTTGCTCCGTTGCTCTTGTTTATCCTCGCAAGTTTTATCGTGCCTATTCTGTCGCTGATGGTGCAGGGCGTGAAAAACGACACTTATTCATCGAATATGCCGGCCTCGACCGCGATTATGGCCGATTGGGATGGTGTATCCGAACCTACCGAAGAAATGTTTGCCGCCTTGGTAAGTGACCTTGTTCAGGCACGGATTGATAAAACCATCGGGCGCGTTGCGACACGGGTGAACCGTGAAGAAGCGGGCACCCGTTCGATGTTTACCAAATCGGCCCGCAAGGCGCGTAAACTTGAACCACCGTTTAAGGCTGCGATGCTGGAACTCGACGAAGATTGGGCCTCTGTAGCGGTTTGGGGCGCGATGAAAGTGTCGTCGCAGACCTATTCACCGGCATTTTATGCCGCCGCAGTAGATGCGGATTACAAGGCCGATGGCGAATTTGAACGGCTTGATCCGGAAGATCGCATATACGTTTACCTGTTCATTAAAACACTGGTTGTGGCCTTGGCCGTGACGCTTGCAACTCTGGCGCTTGGCTATCCGGTGGCGTGGCTGTTGGCGAGCCTTCCCGTCAGGCAATCCAACCTGTTGATGATCCTCGTTCTACTGCCGTTCTGGACCTCGCTATTGGTGCGCACAACCGCGTGGATCGCCATGTTGCAGAGTCACGGGGTGCTGAACAACATCTTCGTGTGGCTTGGCATAACCACCGACGAGACCCGTTTTAGCCTGATTTACAATATGACGGGCACGATCATCGCGATGACGCATATCCTGTTGCCGTTTATGATTTTGCCGCTCTATTCGGTGATGAAGGGTATTCCCCCCACCTATTTGCGCGCCGCAAAATCGCTTGGTGCCACCAATTGGACAGCCTTTTGGCGGGTGCATTTTCCGGGCACTGTTCCGGGGATTGGTGCGGGGGCTTTGCTCGTGTTCATTCTCTCTATCGGCTATTATATCACGCCGGCGCTTGTTGGTGGCCAAGATGGTCAGCTGATTTCGAACATCATCGCCTATCACATGCAAAAATCGCTTAACTGGTCGCTTGCTGCGGCACTGGGCGGGATTTTGTTGGTGATCGTGCTGGCTATTTACTGGGTCTACGACAAGGTCGTGGGCATCGACAACATGAAGATGGGATAATAGATGTCAGCGCTTCCTCCATATGCCACTTTTGGTCAACGCGTCTGGTATTACACGTTTCGTGTGATTTGTGCGCTGATCTTCATTTTCCTGATCACTCCGATCCTGATTATTGTCCCGCTGAGCTTTAACGCCGAGCCGTATTTCACCTTTACGACCGGCATGATGAGTTTTGACCCAGAGGCCTATAGCCTGCGTTGGTATGCCGATATTTTCCACAACGGTATGGCCAATCCGGACGCGACCGAGGGGTGGTGGGCGGATATGTGGCAGAATGCACAATGGATACGTGCCACCAAAAACAGCTTTATCATCGGGTTCTGGGCCACGGCGCTTGCCACCAGTTTTGGCACGTTGGCCGCAATTGGGCTTAGCCGCTCGGAGATGCCCTATAAGGGGCTGATCATGTCTATCCTGATTTCGCCGATGATCGTGCCATTGATCGTGACAGCGGCGGGCATGTTCTATTTCTACTCGAACGATTTCAACCCGTTTATGGAAGGCAAACAGGCGCTGGCCGGCTCAAAACTTGGGGTGATTCTTGCCCACGCCGCCCTCGGCACGCCTTTTGTGATTATCACCGTAACGTCGACTTTGGTCGGATTTGACAACAGCCTGACCCGTGCATCGGCAAACATGGGGGCCGGTCCTGTGCGCACATTCTTCAAGATTCAAATGCCGCTAATCCTTCCGGGTGTTATTTCGGGTGGATTGTTTGCCTTTATCACGTCATTTGACGAAGTGGTTGCGGTTCTGTTTCTCGCCAGCCCCGAAGACAAAACCATTCCGCGGCAAATGTGGTCCGGTATTCGCGAGCAAATCAGCCCGACGATTCTGGCGGTTGCGACAATCCTCGTCATCATTTCCATCGCGTTGCTCACCGTTCTTGAACTGCTGCGCCGGCGATCGGAAAGATTACGCGGGTTAAGCCCGGGATAAAAAACTGCGCCCCTATTCGCGACAGATCCAATCGCACCAAGGAACGCAACGGCGGTTTTGTCATAGCGGGTGGCTATTGCCCTGTAATGCTTCAGTTTTTCGAAGAAGTTCTCGATCAGATGCCGCGCCTTGTAGAGAGATTTGTCGTAATATCTCTGAACTTTCCGGTTGGATTTTGGCGGTATAACAACCTGTTTTCCGGCCAGGATTAGAGGCTCAATTACACGCGCGTCGGCGGTCATATTCTTTATCTGCCAGCAGAATTGGGGCTTCAAGATCGCCAATCAAATGGTCCGCGCCATCCAAATCACAGGCCTGCCCACCGGTCAAGAAAAACCCAAGCGGGTCAGGGCGATTTACTGAAGGTTAGAAAGTTGTTGCAAATCATACGGGTATATGAATCTTTGTTCTGAACGTCAGGCCCGGAGGTTATTATCTTGATTTCAGTTCGATCAGTTTTACGTCAGGTTCCTGATCCGCGCGGC
>JAUZRV010000025.1 GCA_030950105.1 Rhodobacterales bacterium
GGCCTCGGGAGATCTGGCTGTCGGGGCCGTCACCTCTGCCGCCCTTGCCGGTGCGGTGCTCGGGGATCAAACCGGCTACCGTTTTGGCGCCTTTGGCCGCACCCGCATCACCTCTTACATTTCCGCCCGTCCAAAACGCGCCGCGCTGTTTTCCCGCGCTCAAGGTTTCACCGCCCGCTGGGGTGGCCCCGGCGTATTTTTAAGCCGCTGGTTGATAAGCCCCCTCGGCCCCTACGTGAACTTTGCCAGCGGCATCACCCGTCAAAGCTGGACAGGCTTCACCCTTTGGGCCATCCTGGGCGAAATCATCTGGGTTTTACTCTACGTCGGTCTCGGTTTTACCTTTGCCCAGAACATTGATGCCGTTGCCGAAATCGCGGCCGACATGAGCGGAATCATCGCCGGCGGCACCCTCACAATTGGCCTTGGCCTATGGTTGCGTCGGGTCCTGCGCGATCACCGCCTGACGAAACCGGATGAAAATACCGTGAAAAACCCAGAGGAAAACAATGTCCAACGCCCCGATCACCCACATTGACATCGCCGATTTCACGTCCAATCCCTATCCGGCTTTGGCCCATATGCGCGCCAATGCCCCGGTGACCTATGTGCCCGAACTTGACGCCACCCTGTTCACCCGCCGCGACGATATATTTGAACAGGAAAAACGTATCGAAACCTTTTCCTCGCACCAACCCGACGGCTTGATGACAAAACTGATGGGCGAAAACCTGATGCGCAAAGACGGCGCAGCCCAAGCCACCGAGCGCCGCGCCCTGTTCCCCTCGTTGTCCCCGAAAACTGTGGAAAACACGTGGCTTGCGGCCTTCAACGCGCACACCGACCGGATCCTCAATGATCTGGCCCCCCGTGGCACCTGTGATCTGGTGCGTGATTTTGCCATGCCGGTTTCTGGCGAAGCCCTCAAACTCATCACCGGCCTTACCAATATGGCCACCGCCGAAATGGATCGCACCTCCCAGGGGATGATCGACGGCTGCTCCAACTACGCCTCTGACCCGGTGATCGAGACCACTTGCCACGATAGCACCGCCTCTATTGATGCCCATATCGACGCCATGTTGCCGATCTTGTGTGCAACCCCCGATATGTCGGCGCTCTCGGTGCAACTTGCCGCCAACCTGCCGATGGAGTCCATCCGCGCCAACATTAAACTGATCATTTCCGGTGGCCAGAACGAACCCCGCGATGCCATCGCCGGCACCGCCTACGCCTTGCTACAAAACCCCGCCCAACATGATCTGATCACCACAGGCAAAGCCACCTACAGCGACGCCTTTGAAGAATACGCCCGCTGGATATCCCCCATCGGCATGTCCCCGCGCCGCGTCGCACGCACCGATACCGTCTGCGGCGTCACATTTGCCCCCCAAGACCGCGTCTTCTTCATGTTCTCCTTCTGCGGGCCACGACGAAACCTATTTCGACACCCCCGAAAAATACGACCTCACCCGCAACACCCGCCCCGCCATCTCCTTTGGCGCTGGCCCGCACTTCTGCGCCGGTGCCGCTGTGGCCCGCGCCCTGATCACCCGCGTCGCCCTGCCGCGCCTGTTTGCGCGCCTGCCCGACCTCGCGCTTTCCGGCCCCGCCACCTTCACCGGCTGGGCGTTTCGCGGCCCCACCCACGTTCCGGTAAAATGGATCACATAAACGACGGCTCCCACCTATCATTGTTCCAAAAATATCCCCGCCGGAGGCTCCCCAACTCGCAACCGCCCTTGCCTCTCGCCCTGAACACCCCCATATCTCCACCATGCTGCGCTTTACCCCCATCCTTCTCGCCATCATATACGCCTTGGTCATGTATCGCTTCTCGGCATGGCGCACCGCGCGTGAACTGGATGCCAAATCCACCGAACTTGCCAATCCCGACCTCAAACGCCTGACCGATCGCCTCGCGGCCGCGCTGGATTTGCCGCGCATCCGCGTGCACATCTACGAAGTCGATCCGGTCAACGGCCTTGCCGCGCCGGACGGGCGCATCTTCATCACCCGTGGATTCTACCGAAAATTCACCAGCGGCGAGGTGACCGGCGAAGAAATCGCCAGCGTCATCGCCCATGAACTGGGCCATGTGGCCCTGGGTCATTCGCGCCGCCGGATGATCGACTTTTCCGGCCAGAACGCCATTCGCACCGTGCTGGTCATGGTGCTTGGCCGCTTCTTGTCCGGCATCGGTGTCTGGATCGCCAACATGCTGACCACCATGCTCGCCGCACGCCTGTCGCGTTCTGACGAATACGAAGCCGATGAATACGCCTCGGCCCTGCTGACCAAAGCCGGCATTGGCACCGAACCGCAAAAATCGCTGTTCAAAAAACTCGATGCCCTGACTCAATCCATGGGTGGCACCGCACCGGCATGGCTGCTTAGCCACCCAAAAACCCAAGAGCGCATCGCCGCCATCGAAAAACACGAACAGCGCTGGAACAACTAAAGCGCCGCGCCACAGACCTGTGATTCACAGTTTCAGGCGAGACGCTTTAGGCCGCAATCGCCTTGCCCAACCTTGGCAACCGCGCCTTTTTCATCAGCGCGCGCATGTCCCACGGCTTGCCCGACAGGCGCTCTGCCTCGTCGCGCACCTCGCCCACAACGCGTGATAACAATTCCGGTTGCGCCTGCCAAATCCCGTGCAAAAATCCGTCGGGGTCCTGACGCACCAATCCTTCTTCCGCCAATATATTGCGCGGAAAATCCTTGGCGTTCATCGTGATAATCATATCCGCCGATCCGGCAATCGCGGCGGCCAATACATGCACATCACCCGCATCCGGCAGCCATAAACGCGCCTCGAGCGACGGCTTCCAATCGACCACCGCTTTGGGCCATTGCGCCGCCATCAACGCCGCTTCACTGCGCGCCTGCATTTCGCCAGTTGGTCCTAATTTAACCGCCGCGCGCGCCCATTCTTCCAATATGCGCGCCGACCACAGCGGTTCAAACACCCCCGCCGCCGCCACCCGCAACAACACCTCGCGCATCACCGTCGGGTAAATCACGCATGTATCCAGAAGAACCTTCACAACCCGCTCACAGCCCGCTCAAAGCCGGAAAAACAGCGCTTTGAGATAACCGCTTTCCGCCAGTTGCGGCAAAAGCGGATGATCCGGCCCGCCAAATCCGGTGTGGATCAATTGCCCACGCCGCCCGTCACTGCCAATTGCCCGCCCGATGCCGCGCGCCGACGCATTGCGAAACCGCGCAAGATCAACCGCATGGCTGCACGAACACAGTCCAAGATACCCGCCATCCGCCACCAAAGGTGCCGCCAATCGCGCAATCCGCTCATAGGCGCGCAATCCGGCCTCGGCGGCGCGCTTGCTTGGTGCAAAGGCCGGTGGATCACAGATCACCACATCAAACTGCGCGCCTTCTTCGGCCAGCGCCGTCAATACATCAAACGCATCGCCCTTGCGGGTGGCAAATTGATCGCCAAACCCGCCCAGCTCTGCGCCTTTGGTCGCCAATTCCAATGCCGCCTCGGACCCGTCAACCGCCAAGGCCGACGCCGCCCCACCGGCCAGCGCCGCCAAAGAAAACCCGCCGACATGGGAAAACACATCCAACACCCGCGCGCCTTTGGACAAAGACGCCGCAAACGCATGGTTCAACCGCTGATCAAAATATAGTCCGGTCTTCTGACCGCCCATTACGTCGGCAAGATATGTCGCGCCATTCATCATCACCGGCACCGGCCCATCAGGCACCGCACCATGGGTAACCCCCGACACATCATCAAGCCCCTCAAGGCTGCGCGCCCGACCGGCTGCATTTTTAACCACGCTCTTGACGCCGGTCACTTCAATAAGGGCGGCTGCCAAGGGTTCAAACCGCATCTCTGCCCAGGCGGCATTGGGTTGAATCACCGCCACATCGCCAAACCGGTCAATCACCACACCGGGCAACCCGTCGGATTCGGCATGGATCAGCCGGTAAAACGGCGCATCATACAACCGCTCGCGCATCGCAAGCGCGCGTGCAATCCGCGCCTCGAACCACGCCTGATCTATCACCGCCTCTGGATCACGATCGAGCATCCGGCAAATGATTTTGGACTCCGGCGTCACCGCCACCACACCAAGTGTGCGCCGCTCGCTGTCTTCGAGCAGGGCAATGGTCCCCGCATCCATATTGCGCGTGCGCCGGTCAGTGACCAACTCATTGGCAAATACCCACGGGAACCCATGCCGCAATGCTTGCGGTTTGGATTTTGGCTTTAATCGAACTACCGGACGATCAACGGATTTTGAGGGCGCTATCATAGCGCCCTCCTAAATCGTTCTCTTAACTATTGAAAGATCAGAATTGATCAATCAGCTCTGGCTTGCGGCCGGCGCCTGGGTCGCAGTTGCCACAACCGGTGCCACATCCATGATTTGTCCGCTCAATGCCTCTCTGATGACATTGGCCAAATGGCCGGTAATGCGCACTTTCTGGGTTTGCCCACGACGGTCCGCCAAAATCGCTTTTTGCCCGCCAAAGGCTTTCAAATCGGCCTCGATCACCTGGGTCGGCACCAAAACCGCGCCGCTTTCCGGATCCCGCAGGGTAAGGTTAAAGCGCATCGAATGGACGCCGCCAACCGTATACCGCGCCTTGTTGGTCAGGGCATGAAACCGCAGAACCTCGATATCAAGAACCACCGGCACGACACCTTGCAAACCTTCGATACCATTCAAAACACTGGCTTCGAAAATCGCTTTGACTTGGTCGTAACGGTCGCCCATCGGATCACCGCGCCACACAATGTCACCCAACGGGTAAAACAATTCCGCTTCCGACACCCGCAGGCTCTCTGGGACACGGATATTATAACCGGCGACACTAATTGACGGGGCAATCTCTTGTGTTGCGATTGTCGGCAACTCAAGGGGCGCATTACGTGTAGCTGTTTCAACATTGGCACAAGCCGAGACACCAAGACCAAGGCCCAATACAGCGATCAATCGAACAAGTTTCATTTTTTCTCCAAATATCCGCATGTGGGCCATATGCCCGTTTTCTCCTTCTGTTTTTGCAGACAAATTTAGACTTAATTTAGACAAACCCCGTCCAAAACTATGATCATTTAGCCCGAATTATTCATGAAGCGGCGTAAATCGTTTGGCGGGCGTAGATCAAGCTGTTGAAATGTCGTATGATTTTGGTGTTGAACAAGATCATTCACCTCCAGCAGAAAATCCAGCCCGCCATGAACGACGATACA
>JAUZRV010000250.1 GCA_030950105.1 Rhodobacterales bacterium
GCCATGTTGTTCAGAGTTTCCTTAACAAACCCGGTGGCGGCGGTGGACCATTTCCAGGCGCTGTTGAAGTCGCAAATGCGCCCGCAGATGGCTATACTATTGGATCATTCATCATTGCGGTGCCGGTTGTTGGCCCGAATATCGGTATTCCTGAATTAAACCCCGACCCGTTCGAACCACTTGGAAATTTCTTGACCTATCCGTTTGTTATCGCTGCCGGTGCCGATGCGCCGTATGATGACATTGACGGTCTTGCGGCATATGCCAAAGAAAATGACGTGGCTTTGGGTCATTTTGGTGCGCCTTTGGTGCCAACACAGGTGACGTTTGCATTGGCAGAATTGCGCGGGTTCGAATACGCGTCCGATGCCGCGTTTGATGCGCTTGATTGTAACACTTTGGCATCCGGTGATGTTGATGTGATCAACACAACCCTGCAATTGATCCTGCCCTGCCTCGATAGCGTAAAAGTTCTGGCATCCATCGGTAACGAACGGATTAGCCTGACACCAAACGCCCCGACAGTTGCCGAGCTTGAGCCGTCTTTGAATGTTACCTTGTGGAACGGGTTGTTCGTTCACAAAGATACGCCTGCTGACGTGCGTGCAAAAATTATCGCTGTGGCCGAGAAAACAGTGATGTCAGAAAAAGCGCAGGCCTTGGCTGCTGAAACTGGAGCGTTGGTTTATTGGCAATCCGCCGATGATGTTACCGCACAAATTCAGGCAGACATCGCCACATTGGGTGGCATTGAAAAGCTGCTTGGTGAATAAGCAAAAATTGCTTTGAACAATAAATGACCGGTCACTTCTGGCCGGTCGTTTTGTCTCTAATCATGCCAAAACCACAGTGTTGAAGGGGTCTACAATGCTGCGTATCAAAACCTTGCAAGACTTGTTCAAACGGTATCGCCGTCCCGGTGATCTGGTATTTGCCGTTTTGTTTTTGGGTTTCGCGCTTTTTCTGTTGGTTAGTCTTGGTGATCAAACAACATGGGTAAAACGCACCAAAACCTTTGCACAACCGGCATTTTGGCCAACTATCGCAATTTACGCCATGGTCAGATTTGGCGGCCTTCACCTTGTCGGATCTTTAGTATCACCTAAAATCGAAGGGCGATGGGTCGAGGTTAAATTCTGGCTCAAATCGTTGGAATATGCGGTTTGGTTTATGGTCTATGTCTTGATCGTCCCCCTATTGGGGTATTTGCCTGCAAGCATATTGTTTGCCAGCACCCTCACTTTTCGGTTGGGGTATCGCGGTTGGCGGTGGGCCGGACTAGCGGCATTGGTGGCGACCACCGTTGTTGTTATTTTCAAAACATTTTTGCAAGTCAAAGTGCCAGGAGGACAGTTATATGAATTGCTGCCCGACACGGCACGCGCATTTATGCTGACTTACTTCTAGGAGAGAGACATGGACGCGCTTCTTTCTGGAATCGAACTGCTTGCCCGTTGGGATGTTCTGGCGGCGTTGTTAATCGGATCAATCGGTGGGGTGATTATCGGAGCGATCCCCGGAGTCGGGGCCGCGGTTGCGATTGCTATTTTGTTACCTGCAACATTTTCTCTTGATCCGTTGGTTGGACTTACCATCCTGCTCGGTATCTACGGATCTTCAATGTATGGTGGCGCTTTACCAGCGATTTTGATTAACACTCCGGGCACAGCCGTTAACGCGTTGACCACCTATGATGGCTATCCGATGACCAAACGGGGCGAGGCACGGCGCGCGCTGGCATTAGCCTACGGCGCTTCGTTTTTTGGCGGTGTTTTTGCGATTATCTGCTTGATATTGCTCTCTCCGTTGCTGGCTTTGATCGCGCCACATTTTGGATCACGCGAAATTTTCCTTGCTGCACTCCTCGGGATTATCCTCGTGGTATTGGCGCATCGCGGGCAGGTATTTGCCGCTGGCATGCTTGCCGCCTTTGGTATTTTCCTCAACACTGTTGGCCTTGAGCCAGTAAAATATACCCGTCGGTTTACGTTTGACCAAACTTGGTTGACCAGTGGAATCGACCTTATTGTGGTGGTTTTGGGTCTGTTTGCGCTTTCCCAAGCATTTGTTTTGCTTGTCGGGCGGAGCGAAACACCACACCCGCAGCCCGTCAAAGGGTCCATGTTCGGGGCGATGAAGGAGCTGTTCCAACACAAACGTGTGGCCTCGGCTGCGGCGAGTTTCGGGGTGTTGATGGGGATGATTCCGGGGGTTGGGGAATTTACCGCGCAATTCATGTCGTATACTTATGCGCAAAAATCATCCAAAACACCCGAGATGTTTGGCAAGGGGTCCCCCGAGGGGTTGATCGCCTCTGAGGCGGCCAACAATGCGGTGCCCGGTGCGGCGATGATCCCGCTTTTGGCGCTTGGTATCCCCGGCGAAGCGTTAACGGCCATGATGCTTTCGGTGTTTTATGTTCATAATGTCATTCCCGGCCCACAGCTTTTTCAAAATCAACTCGATTTCGTATATGCCCTCTATATCGCGATGATCCTGTTGAATGTTGTGGTTCTGATCTTCTTGCTATTCGCCACCAATATGCTCACCAAAGTTATTCAGATCCCGACTCGATTCCTTGGGGTGATCATCCTCATTCTAAGTTTTGTTGGCGTATATAGCCTTCGCAATTCGGTGACCGATTGCGCGATTGCGGCGGGATTTGGCGTTTTCGGGCTGATACTGAAACGGCTTAATCTGCCGGTGGTGCCGATTATTCTGGGCATGGTGTTGGGCAATATCATGGAAGTGAAATTGCGCAGTTCGATGGCGCGGGTGAAAACGCCGCTTGATTTCATTGATCGTCCGATTGCCGCGATTATTTTTGTGATAATTCTTTTGGTCATCGTGATGCATATCCGCACGTTGATCAAAGAGCATAAAAACCGGCTCCCAGAGTCCGAAACCGACCACGACGTGCATGATTCACAGATGAATTAGGGTTCAAAATGTTAGACCAAACAAAAATCGACGCGCTACGCCACGAAATGATTGCCCCGCGTGGCCATGTTATCGACGGCGAAATCTGCAACAGCGCCTCCGGGGCGGTTTCAGATGTTATTTCGCCATTAAACGGAGAAATGTTAACCACGATTGCGTCCGGATCAGAGGAAGACGTCAATCGTGCAGTCACCGCAGCCAGACGTGCGTTTGAAGATCGGCGTTGGGCGGGGCTTGCGCCGTCTGAGCGCAAAAAAGTAATGCTCCGGTGGGCCGATCTGATCGAGGCGGAAACCCTTGCGTTGACCGTTCTTGGTGTGCGCGACAATGGCACCGAAATCGGCATGGCGATCAAGGCCGAGGTTGGATCATGCGTGGGCACCATCCGGTATTATGCCGAAGCGGTGGATAAAATTTACGGGCAGGTTGCGCCTACAGCGGATTCGGTTTTGGGCCTTGTGCACCATGAACCCGTGGGCGTGGTTGGCGCAATTGTGCCGTGGAATTTCCCGTTGATGATCGGCGCGTGGAAATTGGCCCCTGCACTGGCGGCGGGTAATTCTGTGGTTTTGAAACCGGCAGAAACGGCATCATTGTCTTTGTTGCGCATTGCCGAACTTGCGCTAAAGGCGGGACTGCCGGCGGGGGTTTTGAACGTCGTGACCGGCAAGGGCAGCATTGTCGGCGAAGCCATGGCCCTGTCGATGGATATTGACGTGATGGTTTTCACCGGATCGGGCGGTGTCGGGCGGCGGTTGTTGGAAAATTCGGCACGTTCGAATTTGAAACGCTGTTATCTTGAGTTGGGCGGCAAATCACCGAACATTATTTTCGCAGATGCGCCTGATCTTGAGGAAGCGGCCAAAGTGTCGGTTGCGGGTATTTTTCGCAATTCCGGGCAGGTTTGCGTCGCCGGATCGCGGATGTTGATTCAACGCGAAATTCACGACGATTTCGTCTCTATTATGGCTAAATACGCCGGAAAAATGAATGTTGGTGATCCTTTGGGCGTCACTACAAATGCGGGTGCCGTGAACAATGTGACGCAGTTGGAACAGAACCTTCGGTTTGTGGAAATCGCCCAATCCGAAGGCAATACTGTGTTTCACGGTGGCGCGCGTCTTCTAACAGAAACCGGCGGCTATTTTATGGAACCAACGATTATTACCAACGTGAAACCACAAGACAGCATTGCCCAGCAAGAGGTGTTTGGTCCGGTTCTCGCTGTGACCCCTTTCGAGGGCGAACAAGAAGTGATTGAAATCGCAAATTCGACCGATTATGGCCTGTCTGCCGGTGTTTGGACATCCAATTTGGGCCGCGCACACCGAATGATCAGGGGGATCAAATCAGGATTGATTCACGTGAATACCTATGGCGGATCGGATATGTCGGTGCCGTTGGGCGGGGTGAAACAATCGGGCAATGGGCACGATAAATCTCTGCACGCGTTTGACAAATATTTCGATCTCAAAACTGCCTGGATCAAGCTTTGATGGACAGACCAGCAAAGGCCGTGTAATCAGCGCGCATTATGGCCAAGAAACCTGAAAATCCGAATTACAAAGTTGTCGCCGAAAATCGCCGCGCGCGGTATGATTACGCGATCGAGGAAGATATCGAATGCGGGATTATGTTGTTCGGGTCCGAGGTCAAATCATTGCGCAAAGGGCAGGCCAATATCGCCGAAAGTTATGCGGCGGTTGAAAATGGCGAATTGTGGTTGGTTAACAGCTATATCGCGCCCTATGTGCAAGCCAGAACATTCGGCCACGAAGAAAAACGGCGGCGGAAATTGTTGGTGTCCAAACGCGAATTGTCGCGCATGTGGATTGCGACATCGCGCAAGGGCATGACGTTGGTGCCGTTGGTCATGTATTTCAATCACAAGGGCCTCGCCAAAATCAAAATCGCCATCGCCAAGGGTAAAACCAAAGGCGACAAACGCCAAACCGAGGCAAAACGCGATTGGGGACGGCAAAAACAGCGGCTGTTGCGGCACGGCGGCGAGTAATCCGGCACTTGTCAGTTTGCGCGTCGAGTTGTAGGCATAATGGGACAAAAAAAGGGTGCTTCTATGCCACATGATGATCCAAAAACGCTTGTTTCAACCGAGTGGCTTGCCGCGCATCTGAAGGATCCCGATTTGCGGATCATTGATGCGACCTATTATTTGCCGGGTGATCACCGCAATGCGCAGGAAGAATATGACGAAGAACATATTCCCGGCGCGCGGTTTTTCCCGATTGACGACATTTGCGATCAACGGTCGGATTTGCCGCATATGGTGCCATCAATCGAAAAATTCATGTCACGGATGCGGGCGATGGGCATTGGCGACGGGCATCAGGTTGTCGTCTATGACACCCACGGCATGATGTCGGCGGCGCGGGTTTGGTGGCTGTTCAAATTGATGGGGCAGGACAATGTCGCCTGTTTGAACGGTGGATTTCCAAAATGGGAAGACGAAGATCGCCCGATAGAAGATATGCCACCGATTGTGCGCGACCGGCATATGATGGTGCGCCGTCAAAATCATTTGGTCAAAGACGTGACACAGGTGTCATCTGCGTCCAAGTTAGGCACGCATGAGATCCTTGATGCACGGTCATACGGGCGATTCATTGGCGAAGAAGAAGAACCACGTCCGGGGTTGCGGCTCGGGCATATCCCCGGTTCGCGGAACCTGCATTTTGCCAGCCTTTTGAACACCGATATGACAATGAAACCACTTGATGAATTACGCGCTGTTTTTGACGCCACCGGAATGGATTGGTCCAAACCGGTCATCACCACCTGCGGGTCGGGCGTGACGGCGGCGGTTCTGTCGCTCGCGCTTGAGCGGCTCGGCAAGGTCGATCATTCATTATATGACGGATCATGGTCCGAATGGGGGCTGTTCCCCACCCTGCCCGTCGAAACCGGAGACAGCACATGCTGAACAACCTCAAAACCCAAGCCCCTGACAAGATCTTGCAATTAATGCAGAAATTCAAGGATGACCCCCGCCCGGGAAAAATTGATCTCGGGGTTGGCGTGTATAAAACCGCCCTTGGTGTGACCCCGATTATGCGAGCGGTCAAAGCGGCCGAAAAGCAACTTTGGGAACAGGAAACCACCAAATCCTATGTTGGGCTTGTCGGTGATCCAGCCTATAGCGATGCCATGATCGGGTTGCTTTTGGGCGGCGCTATTGAACGCAATTTGGTGGCCGCCGCCGCCACACCCGGTGGCACCGGTGCCGTGCGTCAAGCGTTTGAAATGATCCGTTTGGCCAATCCGGACGCCCGCATTTTTGTGTCCGACCCGACATGGCCAAATCACCTTAGTATTTTGAAATATCTGGGTATGGAAATCGTCAATTATCGCTATTTTGACGGCGAAACCAAAGGCGTTGATTTCGCCGGTATGATGGAAGACCTCGCCACCGCCAAAGCCGGTGATATTGTGTTGCTGCACGGCTGTTGCCACAACCCGACCGGCGCCAATCTCAATCTGACGCAATGGCAGGATGTCATTGATTTGATGAATAAAATTGGCATGATGCCGATGATTGATATTGCTTATCAAGGGTTTGGAGAGGGTCTTGAGGAAGATGCTGCCGCGACACGGTTGGTGGCATCATCGGTGCCGGAATGTTTGATCGCGGCCAGTTGCTCCAAAAATTTCGGGATTTATCGCGAACGCACGGGGTTGTTGATCGCAATTTCCCAAGACGCAAAAACCCAAGTGTTGAGCCAAGGCACGTTGGCGTTTTTGAATCGGCAGAATTATTCGTTTCCACCCGATCACGGCGCACGTTTGGTGACTATGATCCTCAATGATGACGCGCTGCGTGCCGATTGGGCGGCCGAACTTGAAGAAGTGCGGTTGTCAATGTTGTCACTTCGTGAAGATCTGGCAAGCGAATTGCAGCGATTGACCGGATCGGACCGTTTCGGATTTCTGGCCCAGCATCGCGGCATGTTTTCGCGGCTTGGCACCTCTGCGGACATGGTTGAACGCTTGCGTGCCGAACACGGGATTTACATGGTGGGGGATAGCCGGATGAATATTGCCGGTCTCAACAAGGACACCATACCGATCCTGGCCAAGGCGATTGTCGATACCGGTATATAATTGGAAAAGCCCCCGTTAATGCGGGGGCTTTTTATCTGGTTATGCTTTTGGTGTGGACGACACGCCAACCTGCGCAGGCCGCAACAAACGATCGTGCAGCATGAAACCCTCGGCGGCGACCTGTATAATATCGCCGGCTGTGGTGCCCGGAAGCGGCGCTTCGAACATGGCCTGATGCAGTTGCGGGTCAAAACGGTCACCAACCTGCGGCACAATGATTTCCATCCCGTGCTTTTTGAACACGTTAAGAAGCTCTCGCATGGTGAGCTCGATTCCCTCAAGCAAGGCAGCAGAAGCCGCGCGTTGATCATCGGTCATCGATTCAACAGCACGTTTCATGTTGTCATAAACCGGAAGCATATCACGCGCGATTTTTGAGCCACCGTAAAGATGCGCCTCGTGACGATCTTTTTCGGACCGTTTGCGCGCATTTTCGGCATCGGCAAGCGCCCGCATGAACCGATCACGGTATTGATCACGCTCGGCACGCACTTCATCAAGTGCGATTGCGTCCTCATCATCGTCTTCTAATTCTTCGGCATAGATATCTTCGTCTGTGATATCAATTTCGTCGAGAAAGTCTTCGTTTTGTGGCTCTGCCATTTTTCTACCTCTAGCTCCGGTCGGAGATCATTTTCCCGACCAGTTGCGCCGTATAATCCACGATTGGCACGATACGCCCATAATTGAGACGCGTCGGACCGATAACACCTACGGCGCCAATAATTTTGCGTTCAGCGTTCATATAGGGGGAAACCACCAAAGAGCTACCCGAAAGTGAAAAAAGTTTGTTTTCAGAACCAATAAAAATGCGCACACCGTCGCCATCGCTGGTTAAATCAAGGAATTCGGCGATATCGCGCTTGCGTTCAAGGTCATCAAACAGGTTTCTGATGCGTTCAAGGTCGTCCCCATCGGCATCAACCCCCAAAAGATTCGCCCTGCCCCGCACAATAAGGCGTTCATGATTCCCGCCTTCGCCCTGCCAAACAGCAATACCACTATCAACAAGATCACGCGCAAGAGTATCAATTTGCTGCCGCCGCGCATTAATTTCACTCTGAATATCGGTTTGCAGATCCGAGAGCGTCTTGCCCTCAATCAAAGCATTGAGAAAATTTGCCGCCTCGCGCATCGAGCTTGGCGTTTGGCCCAACGGCGGGGTGAAAATCCGGTTTTCCACATGCCCATCGGCAAACACCAAAACCACCAACGCGCGGTCCGGGGCAAGGGATACAAATTCTATATGTTTAATCGGCGCTTCGTGTTTCGGCGTAAGGACCAATGACGCGCCATGAGTGGCCCCCGATAGCGCCGCACCGACCCTATCAAGCATTCCACCCACGTCGTTCGCGTTACTGCCCAATGTGGCATCAATCATTTCGCGGTCATTGTTTTGTAAATCACCGACCTCGAGCAGGCCATCAACAAACATCCGCAAGCCCTGTTGTGTCGGAATACGTCCGGCGCTTTTGTGAGGGCTATCAAGCAGGCCCATATGTTCAAGGTCCTGCATGACGTTGCGGATGGTCGCCGCGCTAATTTTCTCGCTGAAGGTGCGGGTTAATGTGCGCGACCCGACCGGATCACCGTTTTCAAGGTAGGTTTCGACAACGCAGCGAAACACCTCGCGCGAACGATCGTTCATTTGCTCCAATAGTGTTGTGGAATCGGCCATTATCTACCCAGGTTTTACAGTGTCATTAAAGCCCCTCACACCAAAAGGTCAATCGGGGTTGCCTTTTGGACCATGTCACGGGTATTTCTGCCGCGAAACCTATGAAGGAATACAACATGCGACCCTCATCAAGAGAACTTAACCAAATGCGCGAGGTTTCGATTGAAACCAATGTCACCAAACATGCCGAAGGCTCTTGTATGATCAAAATGGGGGACACCCATGTGTTGTGCACAGCCTCTATTGAACCGCGTGTTCCGTCATTTATCAAAGGATCCGGTCTTGGCTGGGTGACTGCCGAATACGGCATGTTGCCGCGCTCTACGTCTACCCGGATGCGGCGCGAGGCAGCCGCCGGCAAACAAGGCGGGCGCACTGTTGAAATTCAACGGCTTATCGGGCGCTCGCTTCGGGCCGGTGTGGATCGTGTTGCATTGGGCGAACGTCAGATTACCATTGATTGCGATGTTATACAGGCCGACGGTGGCACGCGCTGCGCCTCGATTACCGGCGGTTGGGTTGCTTTGCGCCTCGCTGTGAACAAATTGATGAAAATTGGCGACGTTATCAGTGATCCGTTGGTTGATCCGGTCGCGGCAATCAGTTGTGGCATCTATGCCGGTCAGCCGGTTCTTGATCTCGATTATCCCGAAGATAGCGAAGCGGGCGTTGACGGTAATCTCATTATGACCGGCAGCAAACAATTGATCGAAGTGCAAATGTCCGCCGAAGGGTCCACGTTTTCGCGCGATCAAATGAACAAACTAATGGACCTCGCTGAAAAAGGTGTTGGGGAACTGGTCGAGATGCAAAAGGCGGCAACAGGTGCGTAAATTTGACGGTGATAAATTGGTAATCGCGAGCCATAATGCCGGAAAACTGCGCGAAATGGGGGCGTTGTTGACTCCATTCGGGATAACCGTGTCTTCTGCCGCCGATTATGATTTGGCCGAACCGGACGAAACCGAAGATAATTTCATCGGTAACGCACGCATCAAGGCGCATTTCGCGGCCAAAGAAACCGGATTGCCCGCATTGTCCGATGACAGCGGCATCACCGTCGAGGCGTTGGATGGCGCGCCCGGCGTTTATACCGCAGATTGGGCCGAAACACCCAATGGTCGGGATTTTCCGTTTGCTATGACCAAAGTCTGGTCCCTGTTGGAAATCCAAAACACGCCGTTTCCCCGCAAGGCAGCCTTTAACTGCACGCTTTGCCTTGCTTGGCCCGATGGCCATGACGAGATTTTTGTTGGGCGGGTGGATGGTCAGGTGGTTTGGCCGATGCGTGGGGAAGAAGGGTTTGGTTTTGATCCCATTTTTATGCCCGACGGCAAAAATCAAACATTCGGCGAAATGGACCCAACCGAAAAACACGCCATGAGCCACCGGGCAGATGCATTTGCCAAATTGGTAAAGGGTTGTTTTGCTTGAGGATTGGAAAACAGGTGGCTTCGGAATTTATATCCATTGGCCATTTTGTCAATCCAAATGCCCTTACTGTGATTTTAACAGCCACGTTTCCCTGGAAATCGACCAATCAAGGTGGAGTAGAGCCTATATCGCGGAAATTGATCGCTATGCCGAATTGGTCCCTAATCGCATTTTAACATCGGTTTATCTTGGGGGTGGCACGCCTAGTTTGATGAATCCGGACGTTGTGCATGCTATTATTGCGCGCATCCGGCATCACTGGCCAACAATCAATGATTATGAAATCACTTTAGAGGCAAACCCCGGTTCCGTTGAAGCAACTCGCTTTCAGGGATATGCCGAAGCTGGCGTAAACCGGATCTCGATGGGGCTTCAAGCACTCAATGATCGTGATTTGAAACGGCTGGGGCGCGTTCATTCTGTCACCGAAGGTTTGGAAGCGTTTGAAATTGCTCGCAACACTTTTGACAGGGTCAGTTTTGATCTAATTTATGCCCGACAGGACCAAACACTTGCCGAATGGCAATCGGAGCTAAAAACCGCCCTCTCCTACGCAACCGACCACTTTTCACTATATCAACTTACCATTGAGAACGGCACTGCATTTGGGGAGCGCTATCGTTTGGGAAAACTGCGCGGCTTGCCAGAAGATGACCAAGCCTTTTCCATGTATCAAGCAACCAATGAACTCTGTTTCGATGCGGGCCTGTTGGGGTATGAAGTATCCAATTACGCTGCATTAGGGTCTGAATCACGACATAATCTAATCTACTGGCGCTATGGGGATTACATTGGAATCGGCCCAGGTGCGCATGGAAGATTGACTCTTTCTAACGGACGGTATGCGTCTGAAGGCTGGAAAAACCCTGGTCGCTGGCTTACCGAAGTTGAGAGTGGAAATGGTGACCGGGTATTGAACGAACTCACCATGCAACATCAATCTGAAGAGTTTTTGATGATGGGGCTTCGCCTTTCCGAAGGTATCGATCCGGTTCGTTACGAGCGCCTCTCAGGAAAACCCCTTTCTAAAAAAACCCAACATCACCTCACCGAAATTGGCATGATTTACGATCGCGATGGCAAAATTTGCGTCACAAGTAATGGAAGAATGGTATTAAATGCCATTATTCAGGAATTTTTGGCGGATTAACCATGCGATACATCTGGGCATTTTTTGGATTGATATGTGTGGGCCTCGCTGTTGTTGGCGTTGTGCTGCCATTGCTACCGACTGTGCCGTTTTTGTTGTTAGCAGCATATTTTTTTGCCCGCTCGTCTGAAAAATTACATTCCTGGCTTGTTTCGCACAAAATATTTGGCCCTTTGATTTTGGATTGGCAATCAAAAGGCGTTATCAACATCAGAGCGAAACGCCTCTCGACACTATCAATTATTCTGATTTTTGTGCTGTCGTTGATCATTAGTTTACGACCACTTATTTTGGGTATTCAAGCGGTCGTTCTCGGGTGTGTCCTGTTTTTCATCTGGACGCGCCCTAATGGTTAGCGCTTAACATTCGGCACAACTCATCCAATTCATCCAATGTTTTATACTCAATAACCAGTTTCCCGTTTTGTTGACCCGATGCGTGGTTAAGCAAAACTTTCATGCCCAAATTGGCTGACAAATCGCCCTCTAGCGCCTTGGTATCCGCATCCTTACCCAAAGAAGCGCTAGAAACCCTTCGTTTTTTTGGCTCTGTCTGCGCATCTGAACCCGATTTGGCCAATTTTTCGGTTTCTCGAACCGACAAACCATCACGAACCACTTTCGCAGCGAGCTTTTCAGGGTCATCCGACGTAATAAGGGCACGCGCATGTCCCGCCGACAGCAATCCTTCTTGCAACAAATTTTGAACTGCATCTGGAAGATTGAGAAGACGAAGAAGGTTTGCGATATGACTACGGCTTTTCCCAAGAGCGCTGGCAAGCTTTTCTTGTGTATGCCCAAAGCGATCCATCAACTGCTTAAAACCGGCAGCCTCCTCGATCGGGTTTAGGTCGGCACGTTGAATATTCTCGATAATAGCAACTTCCAAGACCTCTGTATCATCAAAATCTCTAATGATAACAGGGAGTTCGTGAAGCTGCGCAATCTGTGCAGCCCGCCAACGCCGCTCTCCTGCGACAATTTCAAACCGGTTCTGATCTTTTGGATCAACCCTCACGATAAGCGGTTGAATTACGCCTTTTTCTTTAATCGACGACGCCAAATCTTTTAACTGATCAGGCGAAAAAAACCGTCTGGGTTGGTCCGGATTGGGAGACAGTTTTTCAATAGGAACAGAAATATCTGCACTCTTTGCTTGTTCACCAACCTCGCGCTCAGGCGCAACATCGGCCATCAACGCAGATAACCCGCGCCCTAAACCTCTGGGCTTTGCTTTGTTCCTCGCCATATCTCGCTCCCTAGCCTAGGCCGCTATCGAATTGTGTTTTATTAGAAGTTCCTTGGCCAAATCACGATACGCCATTGCCCCTTTGGACGACGAATCATAATTTAGCACCGGAAGCGCATAAGAAGGCGCCTCACTCACCCGAACATTTCTCGGAATCACGGTTTTGAACACCATTTCACCAAGATTATCGCGCGCGTCGGCCTCGACCTGCTGAGAAAGGTTATTTCTAGCATCATACATCGTTAGAACTATCCCCTCGATCCTCAGCCCCTTATTTGCCAATTGACGGACATCTCGGATGGTCAGCATCAATTGCGAGAGACCTTCCAGTGCAAAAAATTCGCTTTGTAGCGGCACCAGAACCGAGTCAGCGGCAACCATCGCATTCACCGTCAATAAATTAAGAGATGGCGGGCAATCTATCAATATATAGTCCAAATTTAGGGCGTCTACAGACGCTTGGCGCAACGCATCATGCAGTAAAAAGCTACGTTTTTCGTTTGAAATGAGATCAATATCCGCTGAACTAAGATCTACGGTAGCAGGCACTATTAGCAAATCTTCAATACCTGTTTTTTGAACGACATCAGCAAAATCTATGTCCTCAAGCAGCAATTCATATGATGTATATTCCCGCGCATCGGTAGAAATTCCCAAACCTGTTGACGCGTTTCCCTGCGGATCAAGGTCCACCACCAATACCCGACGACCCTGCTCTGCCAAAGCAGCCCCGAGATTTATGGTCGTCGTGGTTTTGCCTACGCCGCCTTTTTGATTTACGATTGCGATAATTTTCGGACTATCAGGGCGCGTAAAATCAGACATGGGAGAGTCCTTGGATTTTTAGTATGACAGCATTACATTCTGTTCTGCTTTTAAAAGCTTCACAATCAAATTGCCATATTTCCCGGGCTTCAGCCAGTTCTTTCTTCCAATTCTCGCCTTTGGCAAATAGTGCAGTGCCGGTTGGGGCAAGGTGGGTTTTTGTAAAGCCTAAAAGCGTCTTCAAATCCGCCAGCGCCCGCGCCGTCATTAGGTCTGCATCAAGAGCCGGTGTTTTTTCAATGCGCGTTGTCAACACCTTCGCGGAAACACCCGTCTCTCGAAAAACAGTGCGCAAGAACACCGCCTTTCTTTGATCGCTTTCTATAAGGGTAATTTCCGGTTGTTCATGAATCTCCGAAGCCATAATAGCCAGAACAGCGCCAGGGAACCCCCCACCACTTCCCAAATCAACCCATTTTCCACCAGTTTTTCCTATCAAGTCGAAAAATTGGATTGAATCAAGAAAGTGACGTTCCCAGAGAGTGTCAATTGTGGATTCTCCCACCAAATTAATCTTGGGGTTCCATTTCTTGAGCAGGGTTGCAAAAATTTCGAATTTCTCAAATGTTTCACGTGAAACAATTTCTGCTACGGCTTTTTTAAAGGTCATCAAACCCTCTCTTTCATCCGGCGGCGTAGCGTGACAAGTAAAAGCGTCAAACCTGCTGGCGTCATGCCATCTATTCGGCCTGCTTGCGACAGGTTTTCAGGCTGAATATCAGTTAACTTGGTTTTCAGCTCATTTGAGAGCCCGTCTATGTTTTCAAAAACGAAATCTCTTGGAATGACAAAACCTTCGTCCCGTTTCATCGCTTCCGCATCCCGATTTTGGCGGGTAATGTAATTCGAATAGAGGGCCTCATTGGCCAACTGGATACGCGAAGCGGCATCTATTTCGGTAAACATATCATCAAGCGCAACCAAATCTTCAAAAGAGAAATCGGGGACCGAGAGAAGCTGAAAACCCGTGCGGCGCGTGCCGTCCTGATTTACGATTTTCCCTGAATCCATCACCTGCTTCGGTGTAAATGTCTTGGAATTCAGAACCTTACGTCCTTTATCCAAAAGCTCCATCTTCTCACGGAACTTTTTGAGTCGCACAGGCCCAACGCTACCTATATTTTCGCCAAAAGGGGTAAGTCTCTGATCAGCGTTGTCTATTCTCAGTGAAAGCCGGAACTCCGCACGCGACGTGAACATTCGATAAGGTTCAGTCACACCACGAGTAACGAGATCGTCAACCATAACCCCAATATAGCTGTTGGAGCGGCTAAATAGAACTGGAGGTCTGTCCAATGATGCAAGCGCGGCATTAAGACCGGCGACAAGTCCCTGTGCGCTCGCTTCTTCATACCCGGTCGTGCCATTTATCTGACCAGCCAAATACAAACCATCGACAGAACGCACCGAAAGTCGCGCATCCAACCCCTTGGGGTCTACATAATCATATTCTATCGCATATCCAGGTTGAACGATTTTGACGTTTTCCAAACCCACGATGGAGCGCACGTATTCTGTTTGAATGTCCTCAGGTAGAGATGTTGAAATACCGTTTGGATAAACAGTGGTATCATCCAAACCCTCTGGCTCCAAAAATATTTGATGTGAAGATTTATCGGAAAACCGGATAATCTTGTCTTCGATAGAGGGGCAATATCGCGGCCCGACGCCATCAATGTGCCCGCCATACATCGCTGATTTTGCGAGGTTTTTCCGAATTATGTCATGTGTATTTTCATTCGTGTGGGTAATCGCACAAGAGACCTGTTGAATGGCGGGTTTGGACGACAAAAAGGAGAACATCACTGGATCAACGTCACCTGGTTGCTTTTCAAGCGACTCCCAGTTGATCGTGGTCCCATCAAGCCGTGGAGGTGTTCCTGTTTTTAGGCGACTGACATCGAGACCAAAACTATCTATGCGTTCCGCCAATTTAACAGAGGGACGATCCCCCATACGTCCACCCGGGCGCGCAACATCTCCGATATGGATCATCCCGCGCAGAAATGTCCCTGTGGTCAATACGGTATTTTTCCCGGATATTTGACTGCCGTCTTCCAAAACAACGCCAGAAACCCTCCCACCAGAAAAAATGAAGTCCACCACTTCCCCCGTTACAACGGCAAGGTTGTTCTGGGCTGAAATCTCGGTAAGCATGGTTTTCTGGTATATTTTTCGATCCGTTTGGGCCCGAGGCCCTTGAACTGCGGGGCCTTTTCGTCGGTTTAGCAACCGAAATTGGATACCGGCCTTATCTGCGACTCGGCCCATAAGGCCATCCATTGCATCAATTTCCCGAACCAGATGCCCCTTACCAAGACCTCCGATGGCCGGGTTACACGACATAATACCGATGCCACTCTTTGTTAACGTTACAAGCGCAGTACGTGCACCAAGGCGTGCCGATGCAGCCGCAGCTTCAGTTCCAGCATGCCCGCCACCTACAACAATTACGTCAAAGTCAAAATGTTTCACGTGAAACAACTCCTACTTTCCGATACAAAAACTTGTAAAAATCTCATCCAACAGGTTCTCGACATCAATACGGCCAACAAGTGCATCAAGCGCCCGTATTCCGGTTCTAATCTCCTCTGCAACCAAATCAGTAGGAGCAATATCACTAGATAACATATCTTGCGCCACTGTCAGGCTCAATTTAGCCTGTTCCATCGAAACCCTGTGGCGTTCACGGGTCGCTATACCGACAACCGCAACCCGGCTTTCCAAGGTTTTTGCAAGCGTTAACATGAGATTACTCACACCCAACCCTGTGCTCCCGGAAATTGCATTGGTTTGATCATCCAAAAGATCGCCCTTTGCGCGCAGTACGATATCGCCGTCACGAACCAAAAGTTCGGGTTCTAATCCATCCTCAACCAAGAAAACACGAATATCTGCGGTTTCAGCGCGATTTATAGCCCGCTCAATCCCTATTGATTCTACATAATCATCAGACTCCCGAAGGCCAGCCGTATCAAGGAGCGTTACCGGCAGACCCCCGATATCCATGCGAACCTCGATAACATCCCGAGTTGTGCCTGCGTATTCCGAGGTAATGGCAGCCTCACGACCAGCAATGGCGTTTAACAAAGTCGATTTTCCCACGTTCGGCGCGCCGATGATTGCCACCTCGAAACCAGACCTAACCCGTTCTGCGATCTCAACACCTAGAATTTCGGCATTTAGTGAGTGTAACACCCC
Source organism: Rhodobacterales bacterium (assembly GCA_030950105.1). Classification (GTDB taxonomy): domain Bacteria; phylum Pseudomonadota; class Alphaproteobacteria; order Rhodobacterales; family Rhodobacteraceae; genus JAUZRV01. Next base: position 16,596 of record JAUZRV010000250.1, read on the forward strand.
AGCAAGCAACATGCGGACCTCGGGCGTTACATCTGTAGGAACATCCTCGTCCGCAAAATCTATTGTCGCCTCAAGCAAGGCTGCTGCCCGAATAAGATCAACACGCCATTCATCGGCACGATTACCCAATTCACCCGATAAAACACGTTGGGCCTGTTTCCGCTGTGCCTCGGTTTCTGCATCAATCAGATCGGCAAGCCCCTCTACCTGAGACAGATCCATTCGGCCATTTTCGAGCGCGCGCCGTGTAAACTCTCCGGGTTCCGCCATTCGCAAACTTGGAACTTCCGACAAAAACCGCAGGACCGCGGCAACCACAGCACCGCTACCGTGAAGATGCAATTCAAGAACAAACTCACCCGTAAAACTTGCTGTGTCGGGAAATGCCAAAACCAACGCTTCATCTAAGCGATCACCTGAAAAGTCCGTAAGCAGGCGCAGACCGGCAACACGCGGTGCGGGCAGCGTTTCAAACATTAAAAGACCAACATTCCAGGCCTCTGGGCCGGAAATGCGAACAATTGCCACGCCGGCCTTACCGTGGGCTGTGGCCAGTGCAAAAATAGTATCCATAGGTATAACCCGTTGATTTACAACAGTAATTAGGTGTTCATCGAGTCAAAGAAATCTTCGTTGGTCTTGGTTTGTTTGAGTTTCGAAATCAGGAATTCAATGGCATCCGTAGTCCCCATCGGATTCAAAATACGGCGCAATACAAACGTCTTTTGAAGATTGACTTTATCCACCAACAGCTCCTCTTTGCGGGTGCCGGATTTAAGGATATCAATTGCCGGGAAGGTCCGCTTGTCAGCAATTTTGCGATCAAGGATAATCTCGGAGTTGCCCGTGCCTTTGAATTCTTCGAAAATCACCTCGTCCATACGGCTACCGGTATCAATAAGCGCGGTCGCGATGATAGTAAGCGAACCGCCTTCTTCGATGTTCCGCGCGGCCCCAAAGAAACGTTTTGGACGTTGCAGGGCATTGGCATCTACACCACCCGTCAGAACCTTGCCGGAAGACGGCACTACGGTGTTATAGGCGCGACCGAGACGGGTAATAGAATCAAGAAGGATCACCACATCGCGCTTATGTTCAACCAGACGCTTGGCCTTTTCTATCACCATTTCACAAACCGCAACGTGGCGCGTGGCCGGTTCATCGAATGTCGAAGAAATAACTTCGCCTTTAACCGAACGCTGCATATCGGTCACTTCTTCGGGGCGTTCGTCAATCAGCAGAACAATCAAAAAACACTCCGGGTGATTTTTCTCGATGCTGTTTGCGATATTTTGCAGCAAAACCGTTTTACCCGTGCGCGGTGGCGCAACGATAAGCGAACGCTGCCCTTTCCCGATAGGCGCAACCAAATCAATGATACGCGCAGATCTGTCCTTAACCGACGGATCATCAACTTCCAGAGTGAGCCTCTCGTCGGGATAAAGCGGGGTTAGGTTTTCAAAGGCAATCTTGTGCTTGTTATTATCCGCCGGTTCAAAATTAATTGTGTTAACGCTGGTAAGTGCAAAATAACGTTCGTTTTCCTCGGGTTGGGTCATAACGCCAACAACAGTATCACCGGTGCGAAGCGAATGAAGCCGGATCATCTCGGGCGAGAGGTAAATATCATCGGGTCCCGGAAGATAGTTCGCTTCTGGGGACCGCAGAAATCCAAACCCGTCTTTAAGAACCTCGAGAACCCCGTCCCCGCAAATGATCCAGTCATCCTCTGCGCGTTCCTTCAAAATCGAGAACATAATCTCGCCTTTGCGCATCGTCGACGCATTTTCGATTTCCAGATCTTCCGCCATAGCCACAAGTGCTTTTGGGCTTTTTGCTTTTAGATCGGAAAGATTGAGCGTCTCGATAGGATCAACAGTAGGGTCAATGAGTGTGTCATCGGTGGTCATGGATATGTCCCTGAACGGCCAAAAGGCGCGTCATTTATATTTTGTCATTGGAAAAACAGATGCCCGGACGGGCGTGCTTGGATCGCAGATATCGACAACACCGGAAAATGTCAATCACGGTTAGAATTTCACAGGGCGATTTACTGAAGGTTAGAAAGTTGTTGCAAATCATAGGGGTATATGAATCTTTGTTCTGAACGTCAGGCCCGGAGGTTATTATCTTGATTTCAGTTCGATCAGTTTTACGTCAGGTTCCTGATCCGCGCGGCA
>JAUZRV010000251.1 GCA_030950105.1 Rhodobacterales bacterium
CACCAACCAGGGCGATTGAACTCGTACAGGATAACCGCGCAAAGGCAGTCGAGATCATCGCCGCAGAACGATAATCCCACTTTCTCTGAATCACCCTGACCCCCAAAGGGCAGATTTGACCAAGGTGTTGGGCAAAGGACGCGCACAAGTTGCCCCATCGGCACAGGCCTTGGGTTTGCGGTAAACCATCCAATATCCATACCCGAGAAAGCCAAATGTGATCGTTATGAAGATCGGCTTATAAGGTGCGAGCGCCGTCAAGTTGCCAACCCATGCGCCCGAGACGCCAAGGCTAAACAGGATCAACGGGATGATGCAGCAACTAGAGGCGGCGAGCGCGCCCAAAATGCCGCCTGCCGCAATCATCCGGGTTTTGCGTGTGTCATCGGTTACGTCCGGTTCTGTCATATCTGCTATCTGGGTCATGTGCTTACTCGTTGTTTCATGGTGTTGATTGAGATATACGATCTGTAGCAACTACAGATGCAAGAGGTTTTTCAGATGCAGAAGATCACGAAGCCGCGAGGATACGCGATTGGTCAAATGTCGCGCGAAACCGGCGTGAACATCGAAACCATCCGCTATTATGAACGCATCGGGATACTGCCCAAACCCGACCGGACCGCCGGCGGCAACCGGCAATACAACGAGGATCAGTTAAAGCGGCTGAATTTTATCCGGCGCTCGCGGGGACTTGGGTTTAGTCTTGATGAAATACGCGGGCTGTTTGAAATGGTGGACCGCAAGGATTTCACCTGTGGCGAGGTGCATGATCTGACGGTTGATCATCTGGCATCGGTGCGTGACAAAATTTCCAATCTGAAGAAACTGGAAAAAGCGCTCTCGGTGATGATTTCGGAATGTAGCCGTGGTGATGTGCCCGACTGTCCGATCCTCGATACGCTTTTTAAGGCATGAGAATAGGCAATGGCCAAAGCCTTTTGCATTTTTCTAAATCAAGGAATTTGGAAAAGGCCTACAGCCCCTCAATGTTGTGGACGTTTTGCATCCAATCTGTGCCTCGGATTAAATGAAAAAAGCTTTAGGGCAGGTCCAGCCCCGTCAATCCCGCCACCCGAAGCGGCAACCAGGTGACCACATCCGGGAAAACCGACAGAACCGTCAACAAGACCACCTCGATTATCACCAGTGGCACCGCACCGCGGTAAATATGCGCCAATGTCACCTGCGGTGGCGCGGTCATTTTCGCGAAAAACAAGGCATATCCGAAAGGCGGCGTTAAAAATGACGTTTGCAACGACATCGCAATGAGCGCACCCATCCAGACCTTGGCAAAATAGGCAGACCCCACATGATCGGCAAAATCGAGCTGGTTAAAAACCGGCAGCAGGATCGGCATCAACACCAGCAGAATTTCCATCCAGTCAAAGATAAACCCCAGCACCAGAACAAAGCCCAACAACAGGGCCAACATTTCCCAGAGTTATGACTGAATCTGGTGTTTCGGGGATTTGAAGGTTGGCGGCGTATCTGGTTG
>JAUZRV010000252.1 GCA_030950105.1 Rhodobacterales bacterium
GTCGGCGGGAAAGATCAAAAATGGACGGCCTCTGCGCATCGCTTACCGTAAAACTGATCGAACTGAAATCAAGATAATAACCTCCGGGCCTGACGTTCAGAACAAAGATTCATATACCCGATGATTTGCAACAACTTTCTAACCTTCAGTAAATCGCCCTGACGCCCTATGACCCATGCCTTGCGCCGCGAAATTCTGTTATCCTTCCTTCCGCACTCTTTCCGCGGTCCATACACATCAACGTATGCACGCAATACATACGTTGATTTTGGCCCTATTTTGGCAGGTGGATCGTAAACCTTTCACGCAGGGCCTTGTCGGTGGCCGGATCAAACGCCGCCTCGGGGCGGGTTGCCAATATTGCCTCTTTGCGGGCAATAGCGTTTGCAATCAGGTCCGGTTTTCCCAGTTCTTCCCACTCTTTCGGCGATGACCGATCCGCCAGTGTTGGATAGATATATTCGGTCTGCATCACGCTAAGCGTCTGATCCGACCCGAGATAATGCATTGGCCCATCAATGCAGGTGGCGCGCATCACCTCAAGACTTAGGCTATCTTCGGTGACTTCAATTCCGCGCGTGCAGCGCAACGCTTGCCCGATCAAATCATCCCCAAGGATCAGGCTCTCGTGGCAAAACCCCAACAATGACGCATGCATACCGGCGGCTTCATAGACCATATTCAGCCCCGAAAGCCCCGCCAGCGTGTTGGAAATTCCGTGTTCCCATCCCGCCTGCATATCCGGCAACTTGGCATCCGCAATCCCCGCAGCCGCCCCCCCCGGGATGCCGTAAAATCCGTGCATTTGGGCGCAGCCCGCCGTCAATAATGCTTGCTCTCCCGAGCCGCCGGACATTGCCCCGCTGCGTAAATCCGACACAAACGGCCACGTGCTAAAAATGGCTGGATGCCCCGGTTTGACGGCGTTCACATAGACCAGCCCGGCCAGACATTCGGCCACTGCCTGCATGATGGCACCGGCGATTGTGGCGGGGGCCGTGGCGCCTGCCTGACCGGCGGACAGCAACAAAACCGGCACACCTGCGTGAATACAGGCCTCCATGACTTCACAGGATTCGGTGGCAAATCGCATCGGTGGCACCACAAAACAATTGGAATTCGACACGAATGGACGGGCGCGCCATTTGTCTTCTCCGCCTGCTATTATATGCAACATTTCAACGGCTTGCGCGACATAGGCGGGTTCGGTAAACGATGTCCCGATATGTTTTTTAGTGCCTGAACAACAGGCATAAATCGTGTTGAGATCCATTTCGAGATTGTCGGTGATATCGCGCGCCACCATCGGGCGTTGCACAAAATGGATGTTGTCCAAAGTATCGGCAATACGCGCCGCATCATGCAGATCCTGCAAGGTGCTTTCGCGATAATTGCGCCCCAGCACATCCACCATATGCACCGCCGCGCCAGCCGTGCCAAAATGGACCCGTGCCCCCGAAAGATCAAGATCATGCTGCGGATCGCGCCCGCAAAGTGTGATGGCACGATTTGCATTAGCCAGCGTATCTTCAACCAGAGCGCGCGGAAACCGCAGGCGATTGTCATCGCCCAAAATGGCACCGGCACGGGTGAGGTAATCAACACCCGAAGGCGGGGCGTCGGCCAATCCGATTTGTTCCAACGCATCCAGAGCCGCATGATGGATGCGCTGCACAGCCGCGTCATCAAGGGGTTTATAGGTGCCACCGGAAAGTCCGGCACGCACCGGGCGCATGTCGCGGGACAAAGGGGCCGCGCGCGCCGCTACACGTGCAGATCGGCCACCGGATCGGCCACCGGAGCGACGAGAACGAGGGGGGGATTCTAGTGTCATATCAGGACCTTATATATCTAAGTTCAAATGTTGAGTGAGCTTAGAACAGGCAAGGTCCCCCGCGCGCTGCGCGGCCGCGTTCGGCACCGATGGTGACAATGACAAGGGTTATGATGCAGTTGGTGTTTAGCATGATACACCGAGAAAACGGTGATGCGGGCGCAATTTCTGCTTCAATAGCGACGTGATGTCGCTTTTGAAGCGTTTCGCTTTCAGGCTTTGAAACTATGTTAGACGGAAACCCGGCTTCTTTCCCTATAAGTCCGGTTTTTGACTACCACTTGCCCGACGCTCCGCCGCCACCAGAGGAGCCGCCGCCAAAACTTGACCTTGAAGACGACTTTGAACTTGATCGCCGCGAGATGGTGTATGGCACGGCAAGGCGGTAATCGCAGCGTGAACAGGCGGTAACCCGTTCCCCGTTTCCAGCCGATGATTTGGTGGCTTGGTTAAGGGTATTGCGCACCACACTCAGCGTCTTGTGACCACATTTCGGACATGGACGGTTGGCGGCAATGCGGTCTTTTATGGTATTGAAAAACGCTGCCAAAAGAAGCGGGATCGGGATCAGAAGCGCCCACCAGCCGCTAACGCCACCCGAGGTTTCGGGGGCTGGTTCACGGTTATGGAAGGGCATGGCGATGGTGGCGATGACATCGCTCACGCCTTTTTCAATGCCGGCCTCGTATTTATCTTGCTTGAACAGCGGCAAAAAGGAACGATCAACCACCATTTCGGCCACCCGATCCCAATCCCGACCAAAGGCGGCGCCCAGTTCGATCCGCATTTCACGATCCGACCGCATGACCAAAACCAGAATACCGTCGTTGCGGGTTTTGTCGCCAATGCCCCAATTGTTGAACAGGCCGGTCGCAAATTCTTCGAGGGTTTGGGTGTCGGTAAACATGGCGCGACGCGACAATGTGACCACGGTCATTTCGATGTCGGTTTCGGATTTCAGGGTCGCAAGTTGGGCCGCGACACGGGCTTCTGCCTCGGGGGAAAGAAGCCCGGAAAAATCGTTGACCGTGGTGGATGAATAATCGGGATAAGATTGCGCATTGGCAAAAGAAGCCAATGTAAACAGTATAATAGAGAGTAAAATACGCATAATAAAAACCTTTGAAAAATATCAATTGGCGCATGATAGCACTTGAAAGGCAAAAATGCAGCCCCGATTTTCAGGGCGGCATCTGGTCAGCGTTTGACGAGGCTCCGGGCAAAGTCGCAGAGCGTTTCGAAAGCACTGGCAAATCGGTCGTCATCAATGGTCATGGCGACACGGATATGCCCCGCCGCCGCCTTGCCAAAGCTTTCGCCGGGCATCACTGCGATGTGATGGGCATCAAGCAATTTATTGGCGAATTCTTCCCCCGAGAGACCGGTCGCGCGAATATCGAGCATCATATACATCGCCCCTTGGGGGGGCACTGCGCGCACCACGTTTTGACGCGCCAGAATATCAAGAGACAAGGCACGGCGGCGGCGAAACGGTTCGGCCACGGCATCTTCGAAATCGGCCCCGATGTTGAGGGCATAATGGGCCGCATCCTGAATGAAACCGGCGACGCCATAAGTGGTATGGGTGGCAAGGGTGATCAGATTGGACACCACGTCCTGTGGCGCGATGATCCAGCCAACGCGGCTTCCGGTCATGGCATGGCTCTTGGACATAGAGCCGACAACCATGGTGCGTTCGGCCATATCGGGCAGGGCGCGCGGGCTTATATGTGTGCCTTCCCAAATCTGGGTATTATAGACCTCGTCCGAGATCAGCCACAGGTCATTGTCGATGCAAGCCCGCGCAATTCCGTCAAGCGTGGCGCGGGAATACACCACACCTGTGGGGTTGTTGGGGCTATTGACCAACAGGGATTTGGCGTTTGGATTGGCCTTGGCGGCGGCGTCAATATCTTCAAACCGGACCTGAAAATCGTTTTCGGGACTGGCGGGGATGGAAACCGGGTGCGCGCCGACGCTTCGGATCATACCGGGGTAGGTGGCGTAATACGGATCAATATATAGCGCGGTATCACCCGCATCACAGGCCGCCGTATGGGATGAAAACAGCGCGGATTGCCCGCCCGGAGTGATGAGAACATTGTCGCGCGTGGTCGGCACGCCGGTTGCGGCCTGCGTGCGGGCGGCCACGGCATCGCGCAATGTGTCTTCGCCCGGCACCATCGAATATCCGGTGCGCCCGCCTTTGGCACTGGCGTGCATCGCGTCCAGAATATCTTCGTGGGTTTTTATGTCATGCTCGCCAATGGTAAGCTCGGTCACATCAATACCTGTCGCGATCATGCCGCGTGCGCGCACGAACAGATCCCATCCGTCCGATCCGCCGCCAGTCAATGTTGATATCCGGTTTGATTGTTGCATGATTCTTGCCCCTTGACGTGTTCCTGTGAAGGGGCCATTTGGCGCAGGTGTTGTCAATTCAAAAAACTGTCGTTTTTGGACCCTATTGCGGGCTTGGCAGGGCCGCCATTTTCGCCTACGATGGCTGTATGACAAAGAACGCAACCATTATTTTCTGTATTTCCTGCTGAGAATTTCAAGCGGGCCGTTCTTCTATTTCAATGATATGATGAAGTTGTTAAGCCCGCGCCAACCGATGCGTATGAGGCCGATATGACAACTATAAAGCTGCACAACACCAAGACCCGCCAAAAAGAGGTGTTTGAACCGATAGATGCCGACAATGTGCGCATGTATGTCTGTGGGCCGACGGTTTATGATCGCGCCCATTTGGGCAATGCGCGCCCGGTGGTGGTGTTTGACGTTTTGAACCGACTGCTTCGGCATGTTTATGGGCCTGATCACGTGACCTATGTGCGCAATTTTACCGATGTTGATGACAAAATCAACAAACGCGCCGCCGATAGTGGCCGTTCCATTGGCGAGATCACGGATGAGACGATTGGCTGGTTTCTCGGTGATATGGCGGCATTGGGTGCGATTGAACCCGATAAAATGCCGCGCGCGACCGAATTTATCCCGCAGATGGTGGCGATGATCGAAGGGTTGATTGCCTCGGATCATGCCTATGTTGCCGACGGGCATGTGTTGTTCGCGGTCGAAAGTTATGCGAAATATGGCGCGCTTTCGGGGCGATCTATCAAGGATATGATTGCCGGTGCACGGGTGGAAATCGCGCCGTATAAACGCAACCCGATGGATTTTATCCTGTGGAAACCGTCGGTTGGCGATCAACCGGGGTGGGAATCTCCTTGGGGATTTGGCCGTCCGGGGTGGCATATCGAATGTTCTGCAATGTCCTATGAACTCCTTGGCGCGTCGTTTGATATTCACGGCGGCGGCAATGATTTGATGTTCCCGCACCATGAAAACGAAATCGCGCAATCATGCTGTGCGCATCCAAAGGCGGATTTCGCGCGCTATTGGCTACACAACGAAATGCTACAGGTCGAGGGCAAGAAAATGTCCAAGTCGCTGGGGAATTTTTTCACGGTGCGTGATTTGTTGAACGGCCATGATGGCCAACCACCAGTGCCGGGGGAAGTGATCCGGTTTGTGTTTTTAAGCACCCATTATCGCAAGCCGATGGATTGGACGCAGAAGAAGGCGGCGGAGGCATATAAGATACTGAAGCGCTGGAGATCATACGCGTCCAACGTCAGTTTAGAGGTCGGTGATGGAATTGAGCCGATTTCTAACGTGATCGAGGCGATTGCCGATGACTTGAATACGCCCCTTGCCCTTACACATCTGCTTGACTTTGAGAAGAAAAATCTTCGTGGAAATAGCACGGAAATGAAGGACATTGTTAGCTTTCAGCGCACTCTCAGGCTGCTTGGACTTGATGGCCGTGCGGTAGATACAGCGAGATTTCCAAGGGAAGTTCAAGATGAGTTCAATAAGATGGGTATTCAGAAACAGGTTTGTGCCGCGATTGATGCCGCGCGGGTTGAAAAAAACTTTTCAAAGGCAGATGAGATACGTGATAAAGTAAAGGCGGCTGGGTTTGAGGTTCACATAACAGCAAATGGGGCGGCCCTTTCAGAAACACTTGTTTCTGATTATTCCAAACTGGTGATGCTCAAATGACAGTTTCCAACAAACAAAGGGCAACGCCTGACTTGGGGAGGCGTAAAGCGCCTTCCCGGGGGAAGTCAGGCGCTGCCCGCGACGCAAGCGCCACGGGCGAGGGGGCATTATGACCAAACAGCGCCTTTACCTTTACGACACCACCCTGCGCGACGGGCAACAAACCCAAGGCGTGCAATTTTCCACCGAGGAAAAACACCAGATTGCGCAAACGCTCGACGACCTCGGCCTTGATTATATCGAAGGTGGCTGGCCCGGTGCAAACCCGACGGATAGTGATTTTTTCGAGGAAAAACCACGGCTTAACGCAACATTCACCGCCTTTGGCATGACCAAACGTCTTGGCCGTAGTGCCGAAAATGATGATGTTCTGGCGGCGGTGATAAATGCCAACACGCCTGCCGTTTGCCTTGTGGGGAAATCCCACGAATTCCACGTCAAAACCGCGCTTGGTATCACGCTCGCGCAAAATACCGACAATATCGCCAAATCGTTTGAATATCTCGTGGCGCAGGGCCGCGAGGCATTGTTTGACGCCGAACATTTCTTTGACGGCTATAAATCAAACCCCGCATATGCGCTTGAAACCCTGCATGCCGCGCACAATGCCGGTGCGCGCTGGATCGTGCTTTGCGATACCAACGGCGGCACATTACCGGCGGAAATCTACCGGATCACCAAGGCGGTGATTGCCAGCGGAATCGCGGGCGAAAACATCGGGATTCACACCCATAACGACACCGAAAATGCGGTGGCCGGTGCATTGGCAGCAGTCGATGCCGGCGCGCGCCAGATACAAGGCACGTTGAACGGGTTGGGCGAAAGATGCGGCAATGCAAATCTGGTGACCCTGATTGCAACGCTGTTGTTAAAAGACCCTTATGCCACCAAATACGAGACTGGAATCAAACATAGCGCATTGAAAGTATTGACCAATGCCAGCCGTCAACTTGATGATATCCTCAACCGTGTGCCACAACGGCAGGCCCCTTATGTCGGGGCGTCGGCGTTCGCCCACAAGGCCGGATTGCACGCCAGCGCGATATTGAAAGACCCGACAACCTATGAACATATCAACCCCGAGGTGGTCGGAAACGCGCGCATTATACCGATGTCGAACCAAGCGGGGCGTTCAAACCTGATCCGGCGTTTGTCCGAGGCGGGATTGACGGTTGCCAAGGATAATCCGGCATTGGGACGGATATTGGACCAAATCAAAACCCGCGAAGGGATTGGGTATACATACGACAGCGCGCAGGCATCGTTTGAATTGCTCGCGCGGGCGGAATTGGGCGCACTGCCCGAATTTTTCGAGGTGAAACGTTACAAAGTCACCGTCGAACGGCGCAAAAACAAATATAACAAGATGATATCGCTCTCCGAGGCGGTTGTGGTGGTCAAGGTCGACGGGGTGAAAAAGCTGTCGGTGTCGGAATCTCTCGATGAAAAAGGCACCGATCGCGGGCCGGTGAATGCGCTTTATAGTGCGCTGTCCAAGGATCTCGGGGGGTATCAGGCGGCGATTTCCGATATGCGTCTGGTCGATTTCAAGGTGCGCATCACCCAAGGCGGGACCGAGGCGGTGACCCGTGTGATCATCGATTCAGAGGATGCACAGGGGCGGCGTTGGTCCACCGTTGGCGTGTCTCCCAATATCGTTGATGCGTCATTCGAGGCGCTTTTGGACGCGATCCATTGGAAACTAATTCGGGAAAATTCGCAAAAGTAACCTTGACGTTACATTTTTTACGCTCCATATGTAGCCTACACGTTACTAAGAGCGCGGTGTTTATGGAGATGAAAATGAATTTTGCCCTCTTGTCCCGATTGCGGTTGGCCAGTTTTCTTTTGGCCGGTTTGACATGTTTGATTTATGCTATTCTTGCGCTGCTGTTTGATCGCCCCGATCCGGTTCCCTTCTGGATTCCCGGTGTCGTAGGCGCGCTCACCGGTCTGTTCGGATTGATCACCGGCGTGTTTCTTCCGCGTGTTTCCAGCGTTGTTTGGGATGAATTATCCCGAAACGAATGGTCGCGATCCGTGCAATTTGGTTATTGGGTTGCCGTGGCGCTCTATCCAATTGCGGGGGCATTCTTATACGCGGATCTCTTTGCATGGCCGACGCTATTTGCGGCGATGGGCACGTTAACCGGCGCTGCGCCATTGTTGTGTTTTGCATGGCTGGACACACGGGGGGCATGATGAAAAACTTGTCTAACAATTTGAAAGAATTGCGAAAAAATGCTGCGATGACCCAAGCAGACCTTGCCGAGGCCATCGGTGTGAGCCGTAAAACCATTAACACAATCGAAAACCGAATCTTTGTCCCGTCCACAATCCTTGCCTTGAAACTGGCCATTGTGCTGCACTGTTCAGTTCATGAAATTTTTGAATTAGAGAGCGATTGAATATGTTTATTCTTAAAATTATCGCCATATCTGTGGTCATTCCAATGGTGATTGCGGTTGGTCTTGTTCTCTCGCAAACCCCCGTAACACTGACCGGCAAGGGCGGTCTTGATTTTTCGGAAGTGGGCGAAAGGCGCACCGTAAATATCTTGCCACGGCTTTCGGTGCCAATGCGGGACGGCGTCAATCTTGGGGTGTCGCATGTTGCGGCTTTGTCACCGGATGCGCCTTTGCTTATCCTGATCCACGGGTCGGGGTGGCACGGCATGCAATTTAACCAATTGGCCTCCGACCTTTCTGATACCGCCGAAATCCTGATACCCGATTTGCGTGGTCACGGTGAAAATCCGGTGCGGCGCGGGGATGTCGATTATATCGGCCAACTCGAAGACGATATTGCGGATCTGGTCCGCGCACGCGCCAAACCCGGCCAAAAGGTCATTCTTGGCGGTCATTCGTCAGGGGGCGGGCTGGTGGTGCGATTTGCGGGCGGCGCGAATGGCGATTTGATCGACGGCGCGGTTCTTCTGGCGCCGTTTTTGAAATATAATGCACCGACGACGCGCCAGAGCTCCGGGGGGTGGGCGCGGGTGTTAACGCGACGGCTTATCGGGTTGTCGATGCTGAATATGGCGGGTATCAAGGCGCTCAACCACCTGACGGTTATTCAATTCCAGATGCCTAAAAATGTGTTGGACGGCCCCCTTGGCCACACCGCAACAACCGCCTATTCATACCGGATGAACACCTCTTTTGCCCCTCGGAATGATTATCTTGCCGATATTGCCAAGCTGCCCGATTTCCTGTTGGTCACAGGCACAAATGACGAGGCATTTTTCGCCGATCAATATCAACCGTTGATGTCGGAAAATACCGGTAACGGGCAATACCATCTTGTTGAAGGGGTGTCGCATCTTGGGATTGTTGATGCACCGGAAACCCAAGTGCAGATGCGCGCATTTATAAACGGAATTATACGTGGAAACTGACGATATCAATATTTGCGCGGCACAGGTTGAACGGGCCGATCCCGACCGGTTTATGGCGGCGATGGCCGCTCCGCCAAAGGCGCGCGATGTGTTGTTTCCACTCTATGCGTTCAATGTGGAAATTTCACGCGCCCCGTGGGTGACCAAGGAGCCGATGATCGCGCAAATGCGCCTGCAATACTGGCGTGATATTCTGGACGAAATTCGTGGTGACAAGGCCCCGCGCCCCCACGAGGTTGCCACGCCCTTGGCCGGTCTCATTGGTTCCGACGACGCGGAATTGCTGGATCAACTTATCGTGGCGCGGCACTGGGATATTCACAGCGATCCGTTTGATAACCAAGACGCTTTTGACGACTATATTGCCAAAACATCGGGCAATCTGATGCTTGTTGCCGCGCGGTTACTGGGCGCTGCGGATGCACAAACCGTGCATGATTTTGCCTATGGCACCGGCGTCGCAAACTATCTACGTGCCACGCCCGCCCTGGCGGCGGCGGGACGGGTGCCATTGCTTGACGGGCGGCCCGAGGCGATACAGGAATTGGCGCATGGGGCGTTATTGCGCCTGCAAAAAGCGCGCAAAAACCGCAAGGGAATTGCCCCAAATGCCCGCGCGGCATTGCTCTCGGGGTGGCACTCGGCGGCCTTGCTAAAGCAAGTCATCGCCGCCCCGCAACGCGTCGCCGACGGGGCAATTGGCCTGTCAGAATTCAGCCGTAAAATGCGGTTGATGGCGGTATCGGTAACGGGGCGCTGGTAGACAACCGGATAAAATCAATCGTCACTTGGGCGAAGAACCAGCCAGATCAACGCGCCACCAGCGAGCATCAGAAACGGGGCCATCGCGAGGTTCACCGAGGTCCATCCATCCTGCGCACTGCCGCCCGAGCAATTCATCAGACCACCACTTGCAAGCGATGCAATTGTGACCCCCCCAAATACAATCAGGTCATTGAGACCCTGCATGCGCCCGCGTTCATGGGGTTCATAGGCGCTCGCCAACATGGTGGTCGAGCCGATAAAACCAAAGTTCCAGCCAACACCAAGCAACACCAGAGCGATATAGAAGTTAGATAATTCAACACCTTGCAGGGCAACCACCCCGGCCGCAGCGAGGATAAACAGGCCAATGGCCACGATTTTTTCGATGCCGAACCGTGCAATCAAATGCCCGGTGAAAAACGACGGCACATACATCGCCAGAACGTGCGCGGTCACAATATCGGCGGCGTCAGCCTGTTCATATCCGCAGCCAACAACCGCCAGCGGTGTCGATGTCATCACCAAATTCATCAACGCATAGGATACCATTGACCCGATCACCGCGACGGCGATGCGCGGCGTGGTGATCAATTCCCACCTGGAGCGGCCTTTGGGCGCGTCAACCGACGGAACGGGGGGCTTGGGAATGTCGAGAAAGAAAAACAGGCCGGAGCCAACAAGGTTGATCACGATCACCGCAAGGTAAGTGCCCAAAAACGGCACCACCATTGCTTCGGATGTCAGTTTCACCAATTGTGGGCCGATAACGGCGGCGGCCAAGCCACCCGCCATGACGTATGAAATCGCTTTGGGGCGAAATTCCTCGGATACATTATCGGCTGCGGCAAACCGGTAAAATCCATGCGCCGACATATATACCCCGGTTAGGAAACTCCCGGCGAGAAACACAGGGAATGACGCCAGATAGAGACCATAGGCCGCCACTGCGCCGCCCATTGCACCAAAACTTGCCCCGAGGATAAAACCGGCGCGCCGCCCGTGGGTCTGCATAAAATGCGAAACCGGCGTCGCAGCGAGCATATTGGCCAGAATAATCATCGAGATCGGCAAAGTGGCAAAGCAGATATTGCTGGCCAGAGATTGTCCGGCCAACCCGCCGAGAATGAAAATCATCGGCATTTGCGCGCCTAATATCGCCTGCGCCATCACCAGAACCATCACATTACGTTTGGCGGTTGCTGCGGAAACTTCGATATTTGCGTCTTCGGAGATTTTTGTCGCTTGTGTCATAATAGCTGTCCTATCCCTTTGTGTGCCGCCTCGCAAGCCTCAGTTATTGGTGTTTCACTTACGGACAGGGTTGATCGGCTTTGCGCGCTATGGGACGCCGTCGATAATATGCGCAAACGACCCGCAAACACGCGCCTTTCGCAGGCCCATATCAGGTAGGTTGGCGCCGGTGGCATCACGTGCCGAAAATAGCGGTTTTCCAGATGCCCGTAGCGTGCTGGCATAGTGAAATTCGTGTCCGCGCATTGGCCCTTGCATCATTTTGAAACTGGACGGTTCCAACGGGGTCAATTGGCGATATCCAAGGTGTCGTTTTTTTGCGGCGAACGAGGTTTCAAGATCCAGCAGGCCAAGCATTTTATGGGCGTGACCGTCTGCGTCGATCAAGGCGTTTCCGAGCGTCATATATCCCCCACATTCCCCATAAATATCAGTGTATTGTGATGCTTCTCTCATGCTTTTTAAAAAGACATCGGCAGCGGCGATCTTTCCTGCGTGCAATTCGGGATAGCCCCCGGGGAGGTAAATGAATCCCGCGTCGGGAACAGCCTCGTTTTCGAGCGGTGAAAACGGGCGGATTTCGGCCCCCGCAGCGCGCCAATCAGAGAGAATATGAGGGTAGGAAAACGCAAACGCCCGGTCTTGTGCAATGGCGATAACCTGCGCCGGCGGGATCAGGCGGGATGATGCTTTTGCGGCGGGTAAAGGCCATGCGATTTTTGCCAGAAGGTCCCGATCAAGTGTGGTCGCGAGCGCATCGGCCGCGCGGTCAAGAAATCTATCAAGATCGGGGCGTTCTGCGGCCTGAACCAATCCCAAATGCCGTGAAGGTTGCGCCAGATCGGTATTCCGGCGCAGGGCGGCGAGCACAGGAATTTTTAATGGCTCGAGCGCATACCGCAGCATTTCTTCGTGACGCGATGACCCGATATTGTTGAGAATGACCGCAGAAATGCGCACCTCGGGGTCAAATCGGGCAAAACCGGCAACAAGCGGTGCAATTGAACCCGACATGCGCGCACAATCGACCACCAGAACCACAGGCAGGTGCAACCGGCGTGCCAAATCGGCGCTTGACCCGCGGCCATCGGGTGGCGCGCCATCAAACAAACCCATCGCACCTTCGATGATCAACATGCCGTCATTCACGGCCAAATCGCCAACCGCCAAGGCAGCCAGCCGGTTATCCGACATCGCCCACCCATCCAGATTGGGGCAGGGCGCACCACAGGCGGCTTCGTGAAAGCGCGGATCAATATAATCAGGGCCGGATTTTGCGCCCCGAACCGCGATGCCTTCGCGTGCAAGCAGCCGCAACAAGGCCAAAGTCACGGTGGTTTTACCGGCACCAGACGAAGGTGCCGCAATAATCAGCCCGCTCATTCTTCCTCCGCTCCGCGTCCAAGGTGCAAAGGATCAACATCCCGTGGGGCGTGCCCTGCTTCCAGTGATTGCCAATCGAGCACTTGCCGCAACAAAACCGCGCGCCCCACACAAATCAGACCGGGCGCTGTTGATGTTTGTGCGGCGATGTCATCGGCAAGTTTGGCCAATGTGGTTTCAAGCACGAATTGCTGTTTGGTGCTGGCTCCATAGACCACGGCCACCGGCTCATCGTTTGAACGGCCGGCGGTCATCAATGCCTCGGCAATCACCCGTGCACGGCGCATGCCCATGTAAATGACAATCACTTCCGAGCCACGTGAAATCGCGGCCCAATCGACGGGGCGCGCGCCTTTTGTCCCGTGGCCGGTGACAAACGTAACCGCCTGATTCACATCGCGATGGGTGACGGGAATTCCGGCATAGGCAAGGCCACCGATGCCCGCCGAAATCCCAGGAATAATCCTCAGGTTCACGTTTTTCTGGATCAGGGTCTGGGCTTCTTCGCCGCCACGTCCAAACATATACGGATCCCCCCCCTTGAGGCGCAGCACCCGCTTACCTTGTTGTGCCATCTCGACCAAAAGCGCCGAAATATCGCGCTGTTTGGCGCTTTCCACACCGGCGCGTTTTCCGGCAAATACATGTTCGGCCTGCGGTGCCCATTGCAAAACCTCGCACTCAACAAGAGCGTCGAAAACCACAACATCGGCCTGTTGCAACGCGTTGAGCGCGTGCAATGTCAAAAGCCCCGGATCCCCCGGGCCCGCCCCGCAGAGCCATACCCAACCCGGTTTCATGACCGGCCAATCTGAATTTGGAAGTGTGTTCAATTGATTCATTTGCCCCTTATGCTCTGTTTTTCTTGGTTCCACAAATATCCCCCCCGGAGGGATAAAAGTTCTTTTGATGCCATGTTGCAAACAGCAATTGGCGGCGCGGAATTTGCCCCTTATAGTCAACTGTGATGAGCCGTAAACCTGACCAAAAATTGCGCCGTGGCTGGACCACCGGGGCCTGTGCCACCGCCGCCACGCGCGCGGCGTTGATGGCGCTATGGGGCGAGGGCAAAACCGCCCGCGTGCGCATCACCTTGCCACGTGGGGAACGTCCGGAATTTGCTATAGAACACTGGGCCACCGGTGATGACTGGGCCGAATCCGGCATTATCAAAGACGCCGGTGACGATCCGGATGTCACCCATCAGGCCCTTATTATTGCACGCGTGGAACGGTCTGGCGGTGGCGTGATATTTGTCGCAGGAAAAGGCGTGGGTACGGTCACCAAACCCGGTCTTCCCATTGGTGTGGGCGAGGCCGCGATCAATCCGGTGCCGCGTCAGATGATGATTGAAACTGTGACCGAAATGGCGGTGCGATTGGGGGAACGCCCTGATATTAAAATCACAATATCGGTGCGTGATGGCGAAAAACTGGCGCAAAAAACCTGGAATCCGCGGCTCGGGATTGTTGGCGGTCTGTCAATTCTCGGCACCACCGGCATCGTGCGCCCGTTTTCCTGCTCCGCCTGGATTGCGTCGATACATCGGGGGATAGATGTGGCGCGCGCCACGGGCACGGTCCATGTTGCAGGCTGCACCGGCGCGACGTCGGAACATGCGGTGCAGGCGCATTTCGATCTACCGGATCATGCGATGCTCGATATGGGGGATTTTGCCGGTGGTTTGCTCAAATACCTCGCGCGCCATCCGGTGCCGCGTGTCACCATTGGCGGCGGTCTTGGTAAATTGACCAAACTGGCGCAGGGCGCGCGTGATTTACATTCCGGGCGCTCGCAAGTGGATTTTGCGGCCTTGGCACGTGCATTGGATCGCCCTGAAATTGCACAATCAAATACGGTGCTGGAAGCCTATGAAAATGTTGGGGCCCCCTTGGCCAATTATGTCGCGCAGGGTGCCCTTCGGTCGGTGCGCGCAATGTTACCGGACGAAATATCGGCGGATATCGTGGTGATTGATCGCAAAGGCGCAATCATCGCCAAAGCGGTTCAGGAGGAGGGACCATGACCCTTTTATTATTGGCAGGGTCAGGGCAGGCCCGCGTTATTGCGACCGCTTTGTCAGATCGTAATATCATCGCGTCCCTCGCCGGAGCGACCCGTGCACCGCGTGATTTGGGCGTGCCGACCCGGATCGGGGGATTTGGCGGCACCGCCGGATTTGAGGCCTTTCTGGAGGCTGAAAAAATAACGGCGGTTTTGGATGCTACCCATCCTTTTGCCAACCGGATCAGTCTACGCACGGCGCGGATTTGTGGCGCGCGCAATATCCCCTATTGCCAATATCTGCGCCCCGAATGGAAACCGCAAGGCGGCGATATCTGGCATCTTGTGCAGGATGAAACAGAAGTTGCCGATTTGGTCACCTCGGGTGATACGGTTTTTATGGCGACCGGACGGCAGACGTTGCATCGCTACGGGAACCTCAAAGAGTGTCATTTGATTTGCCGCCAGATTGACGAAACCGATGCGCCGTTTCCGTTCCCCAATGGCCGGTTTTTGATCGGGCGGCCACCGTTTTCGGTCAAAGATGAAATTGCCCTGTTTCGCCGGCTCAAAATTGACTGGTTGGTGGTGAAAAATGCCGGTGGTGATGCGCCGCGTTCCAAACTTGAGGCGGCGCGAACCCTTGGGATGCCGGTGGTGATGATCAACCGCCCCGAGCAACCAGATGCGCTGCGGGTTGATACGATCGAGGCCGCGATTGACTGGGCCAAAAATCAATGACCGGACGGATCATCACATCGGACGCTTGCGTGGCCGAAGGCATGGCCTGGCTGTGCGACAATGACCCGATAATGGCGGCTGCATATGCACAGACCGGCGCGTTGCCGTTGCGTCTCAAAGACGACGGATTTGGCGCCCTGATGGTGGCCATCGTGAGCCAGCAAGTGAGCGTGGCATCGGCCAATGCGATCTGGGCCAAAATGGAAAACGCGGGCCTGATCAGCGAAAACGCCGTTGCTGCGGCGGGCGAAGATGATCTTCGCGCCGTTGGTCTTAGCCGTCAAAAAATCCGCTATGGTCTTGCCTTGGCACATGCGCGCATTGATTATCCGGCGTTGCGCGATGCCCCGACCGACACGGTGATCAAGATATTGACGGC
Source organism: Rhodobacterales bacterium (assembly GCA_030950105.1). Taxonomy (GTDB): domain Bacteria; phylum Pseudomonadota; class Alphaproteobacteria; order Rhodobacterales; family Rhodobacteraceae; genus JAUZRV01. Next base: position 15,826 of record JAUZRV010000252.1, read on the forward strand.
GGTGCCGGGCATTGGCACCTGGACCGCCGAAATCTACGCGATGTTTAGCCTCGGGCGCGCCGATATTTTTGCCTGTGGGGATCTTGCCTTGCAAGAGGCGGCGCGGGTTTTATACGCTTTGCCCGACCGCCCGAAAGAGCGGGCAATGCGTGAAATGGCGCTGCAATGGGCCCCTTGGCAATCGGTTGCGGCGCGCCTGCTTTGGGCCTATTATAAAATAGAAAAACAACGGGATGGAATAAGATGACACGCGTATTGCAAGCGGCCCAAAAAGGCCCAATCTCGGGCGAGGTAAAATCGATTGTGGTGTTTCTTCATGGCTATGGCGCAAACGGGGCCGACCTGTTGGGTCTTGCCGATCCGTTGGGCGAACATTTGCCGGATACGTTGTTTATTGCGCCCGATGCCCCCGAAGATTGCCCCGGAGCGCCAATGGGGCGGCAATGGTTCCCGATTCCGTGGCTTGACGGATCGTCGGAAGAAGAATCAATGCGCGGCATGATGGCGGCGATTGACGATCTCAATGCGTTTCTCGATGCGGTGATTGTCGATAATGATATCCTGCCGGAACAATTGGTGGTTTTCGGGTTTTCCCAAGGCACGATGATGGCGCTGCATGTGATTCCGCGTCGCGAAGACGAAATTGCCGGAATAGTCGCCTTTTCGGGGCGGCTTCTCACGCCGGAGTTGTTGAAAGACGAAGTGCAATCGAAACCTCCGGTTCTTCTGGTGCATGGCGATGCTGATGAAATGGTGCCGCCCTCCTCGTTGCCCGAAGCGGCAGAGGGGCTGCAAGAGGCCGGATTTGATGCGGTTTACGCCCATATCATGAAAGGCACCGGACACGGGATTGCGCCCGATGGCCTATCGGTTGCATTGGCATTTATGCGCGATAAACTCGGCCTTTAGGCGCAGAAAAATACAATTCTTGCCGCTTGCCAGATGTGCGCCACTATATATAGTGGCCACAGACGGATGAGAGGGCATTAGATGAATGCGGATTTCAGAGTTGATTTTGTAAAAGAGGCGGGCGCCCTTAAACAGCACCCTGCCTTGGTCTTGAATGCGGACTACCGGCCGTTGTCCTATTACCCGCTGTCATTGTGGACATGGCAAGAGGCGGTCAAAGCGGCCTATCTGGACCGGGTCGATATTGTTGCCGAATATGACACGGTGGTTCATTCTCCGAGCATTTCATTGAAAATCCCGTCGGTGGTGGTTTTGCGTGATTACATTAAATTGCAATCCAGCACCGCGTTTACCCGTTTCAATCTATTCCTGCGCGACGAATTTACTTGCCAGTATTGCGGGTCCCAACGTGATCTGACCTTTGATCATGTGGTGCCGCGCGCCAGTGGCGGCGTGACATCGTGGAGCAATGTTGTTGCGGCGTGTTCGCCGTGCAATTTACGCAAAGGTGCCAAAAGCCTCGCGCGGGCGCAAATGCATCTGCGGCGTCCACCGCGCCAACCAAGGGCCGAGGAACTGCGCAATACGGGGCGTAAATTTCCGCCCAATCATCTGCATGAAAGCTGGATTGATTTTCTGTATTGGGACGCTGAGCTGGAACGCTAAAGCCTTTTGCATTTTTCCTGAATCAGGGGAAATGGAAAAGGCCCACACCCCCTCAATGTTGTGGGCGTTTTGCATCTAATCTGTGCCTCAGACTAAATGCAAAACGCTTTAAAGCCACAGTAGAGAGTAGGGCGGCAAAATAAAATAAAGGCACAGCGCAGCAGCCATGCCTTTACTTTGTGTTATTTATCTTGTGCTTATGCCGGTTTTGCGGCGGGTGCCGGGGCGTTTGCACTCAGCGGGTCGTCCTTGCGTTGCACGGAGCCTTCAAAATGGGCGCCCGATTCAATCGCGATGGTTTTGTGAATGATATCACCTTCGACACGCGCCGTAGAGGTGAGGCGCACCTTGAGGCCGCGCACTTTGCCAACAACACGGCCATTGACCACTACATCATCGGCAATCACTTCGCCTTTTACCGTTGCACCTTCGCCAACCGTAAGCAGATGCGCGCGGATGTCACCATCAACAGTGCCTTCGATTTGGATATCGCCGGAGGTTTTGAGATTGCCGGTCACGTGCAGATCCGCCGACAAGATAGAGGCGGGCGGCTTGGCCTTGGGCGCGGAAGCCTTGAATTCTGTGCCCGAAGGTTTTGCCGTTGCAGGGGCCGGAGCCGCAGGTTTGGCTGCGTCTGCGGGTTTTGTCGGTTCGTTGATTTTGCTTTTAGAAAACATCGTTTGCTGCCTTAATATAAATCATTGGGTTAACGGCCTTTCCACCAATTCGCACTTCGTAATGCAAATGCGGGCCAGTGACACGTCCAGAGGCACCCATATCACCAATACGCTCGCCACGCGAGACCCTTTGTCCGACCTTGACAAGGATTCTGGATTGATGGGCATAGCGGGTCTCAATTCCGAACTCGTGTTGGATTTTTACCAGCCGACCATAGCCCGAAGACCAACCGGCGTGGGTCACAATCCCGTCAGCGGTCGCATAAAGCGGGGTGCCGACCGGGCCGGCGAAATCGACGCCGCTGTGCATGCGACGGCCGCCGGTTTTAGGGTCCCTGCGATAGCCGAAATTACTGGAATACCGAAAGGCCGCCTTGACGGGAATCGCAAACGGGGCCTTTTGGGCGGCGATGCGATAAAGGTTAAGTTGATCAAGCTGGTTCAGCAGACGATTGGCGCGCAGCATGTCCGCAGACGGTTCTTCGCCCATAGTAGACAGGGCCAGCGGGCGCAGAGGACCGCCCTGACCCGAATATCCGCGGCGCACCTGATCAATTAGATTATTGGTGCTTAGGCCAGCGGCAGAAAACATTTTATCAAGCGGCTTGACCGAAATGGTCATCGCGTCTTCCAACTGGCGAAAAATAATGTCGTTCTGATCTTGCATCAGTTTGATTTCAGTGGCCATTTCATCGGCGGCAAGCAACGCGTTCTGCGCATTTTCAATGACCGCATCGCGTTCGGACGCCGTGGCCGCGAGGGCAGTGGTCAGAAAGTTCAGGGTGCTGTCGGCGGTTCCGTTATGGTCCGTGCGCACACGCGTTCCATCGGGGTTTTCGGCAAGTGCGGCTTCCAGGTTTGTGGCTTGGGAGCGCGCGCCGTCACGCTCTTTCATGGTGCGGCGCAATGTGGTTTGAATGACTTCAATGCCGGTTTCAAGTTCGTTCCGGCGGGTTTCGGAGGTGAGCAATTCGGTTTGCATCAACGAAATCTGGTTCAGGGCGCTGTTAAACCGCTGCTGTGCGGCGAGGGCCTCGATTGCGCGGGTGTCGCGCTCGTCTGATAATGCATTTAGGCGTGTCTCGTAGGTGCGCTGGTCACGTTTGGCCTGTTCGCGAAAATTACCGGACCCGATGCTGTCCATAAGCAAAATGGCCGTCGCGATAATCGCCCAGGCAACAATCGCAGAGCTGCCGGCAAACCCAAGCAATTGGGTGGCCGGACGCAGCCGGATAAAGCGGGTTTCAGTATCTGAACGCAAAAATAACCGGCGTTCCGGAAAATGCCGTTCTAAAAGAGCGTTTATCTTAGTTAATAGACGTGTTTTCACGAAATCGAAGTCCCTATCTCATCCCAATCGCGTGGCGCGCGCCCCCAACTTCTCTGGCGGCCACAACACGGGATGTTTATCGCCTGATTTGGGCAAGGGCAACAAATATAAAGAATAACAATCGCATAAAGGCGGATACCCACGTAAATCTGGCAAAAAACCGCCGGTTTTCGAGGCGTTCCCCTGTGTAACCCGTGGGTGCCGGTGGGCCGATCTCTTGATGGGTCCGGCATGAAAGAGTCAGGTCTGGTTTCGATCTTCGGTTAACGGCCAGTAAAAATCCGGCGGCAATCCGGCCTCGGCACGTTTTTCTTCGTTAAAGGGGGGGCGCAATGGCCCATGGAAATATTTGCGCACCAAAGCGTGAAACGTGTCTTTTGGGTCAAGCTCGTGACGGCCACACAGGAAATGGAACCATTTTGACCCATAGGCCACATGGGCCACTTCTTCGGCGTAAATGATTTCAAGGGCGTCCACGACATCGGACACATCGGCGCGTTTGAAAATGTCGATCATCCCGGGGGTCACATCAAGGCCGCGCGCCTCGAGAACCATCGGAACCACGGCAAGGCGGCCCATGAAATCATCGGCTGTATCCTGGGCCGCGCGCCACATGCCGGCATGGGCACCAAGGGCACCATAATGGCTACCGTGTGCTTCAAGACAGTCGCATAACAGATTGAAATGTTTGGATTCGTCATCTGCCGCCTTGACCCAGTCATCATAGAACCCAAGCGGCATTTTGACATGCGCAAACCGCGCAATGATGTCCCAGTGCAGATCAACCGCGTTGAGTTCGATATGCGCCACCGCATGCAGCATGGCAATGCGCCCCGGCGCGGTTCCTGGGCGGCGTTTGGGCACATCACGCGGTTTTAACAGCTCGGGTTTGTCGGGGCGCGCGGGGTGATCCGGGAGATCGGTGGGGGAAACCGTGCCAATTTCAATTGCAACGGTTCCATCCCCTGTTGCGCGCGATGCAAACCAGCGCGCCGCATGGGCATGCGAAAGGGCGGTTTTGGCGCGCCCGTCCGCACAGTTCAATACCTCAAGCGCCATTGCGGCCAGGGACATAGATTCTGCAATAGTCTTGTTCGCCGGATCATGGGGCACAGTATCATGGGTCACAGTATTATGGTTCACAGTGCGCGCACCGCCTCAAGAACCTCGGCGGCGTGGTCCTTAACTTTGACCTTGTTCCAGACGCGGGCCACGTGGCCGGTGGCGTCAATCAAAACGGTTGTGCGTTCGATTCCCATGTATTTTTTGCCAAAATTGGTTTTTTCGCCCCAGACGCCGTAATCCTCACAGGTGTGCCCGTCCGCATCTGATAACAGGGAACCGGTTAGCCCGTGTTTGCTGCGGAACTTGGCGTGTTTGGCAATGCTGTCTTTGGACAGGCCGAAAACCCGGGCGCCCAATGCATCAAATTCAGGTTTTAACGATGTGAAATCAATGGTTTCTATCGTGCATCCGGGGGTGTCGTCTTTGGGGTAGAAAAACAATACAACCGGCGCAGGGCGCAATGCCGACAGGGTGATATCGTCGCTATTGTCGCCGCTGTTGTTGCAGGGCAGGGTAAAGTCGGGGGCTTGGTCATTGAGCTTGATCATGGCAAATACTCGCGTAAAAGGAAAAAATGCGTTTCATCTTATGCCACAACGCGCGACTATATGACCAGACACGCAACGCCGAAATTCGGGCCAGAGTTGGCCCCAACCAGAATGAGCGACTTGGCCGATCAAAATTTCTCTATTGCCGCGGATCGTTCCGACGCGCCGGACACGGGACCTGCCGATGATGCAAAATCATCAAAGGCGGGCGAAGGCGCGCGCAAAAGACGCGTCAAAAACCGGGGTCGCACCGGCATTTGGGCGCTGTTTAGCCTCGCGGCCCTTGGCATTGTCGTTTTAGCGGCGGCATTGGTGATTCAGGGGCGCCCCGTTATTGCGCCCGATTGGTTGAAAGCCGAACTTGAGCAACGGATCGGCAAGGCATTGCCCGGGCTATCGGTCGAGGTTGGCGAAGTTTCGGTGGTGTTTGAACAAGAATGGACGCCGCGTGTGCGCTTGCGCGATATAGATGTGCGGCAAAGCGATGGCGCGTCGTTGATCCAGCTTTCGGATATTGAAACCACCTTGGCCTTGCCGGCTTTGATACAAAGGCAATTGCGCCCTCATTCCATATGGCTCACCGGGGCGCAACTGGCGCTGCGGCGGGATGCCGATGGCGGGTTTGACCTCGCGTTCGGGGATGGTCAATTGCAACTCGGACAAGGCGGGAGCATCGCCGAGTTGATTGAAGGGCTTGACGGGGTTTTTAGCATCCCGCAGTTTTCGGCGTTGCGCATGATCGACGTTAATTCTGTTACAGTGCAATACGAGGATGCGCGCGCGCAGCGCGGTTGGAGCGTGGATGGCGGGCGGGTGCAGTTAAATCGCATCGGCGATGATTTGCGCCTTCGCGGTGATTTTGCGTTGCTGACGGGGGGGGCGACGGCCGCTATTCTCGAGATGAATTACGAAAGCCGGATTGGCACCCCTGCGGCCTCGTTCGGGATCGGTTTTGAAGATATGGCGGCGGCGGATATTGCGTCGCAAGGGCCGTCGTTGGCATGGCTCGGCATATTGGACGCGCCTATATCGGGGGCTTTGCGCGCCTCTGTCGATGACAGCGGCCAAATCGGGCCGCTGAACGCAACCCTGCAAATTAGCGCCGGCGTTTTGCAACCAACACCGGAAACCAAGCCGATACCGTTTGAATCCGCGCGCAGTTATTTCACTTATACGCCCGCGACCCAGAAACTCAGGTTTGACGAATTTTCACTGGTGAGCAAATGGGCCACGCTAAGTGTTGAAGGCCAAGCGTTTCTAGGCGGGATCGAGGCCGGTTTGCCCAATGATATGCTGGCCCACTTTAGCATAACAGACATTCTCGTTAACCCTGACAATCTATATTCCGAGCCGGTTCGACTTGAAGGCGCGCGCATGGATTTGCGATTGCAACTTGACCCGTTTGTTCTCGATCTGGGCGAATTGGTGGTGCAAGATCAGGGCGAATCCTTGAAGCTTCAGGGGCAATTGCGCGCGGCCCCCGAGGGCTGGGATCTGTCGATGGTGGGGAACTTGCGCGCGCTCAAGCGGGACCGCCTGCTTGCCCTTTGGCCCGAACGCGCCGCGCCGCGCACCCGTGACTGGGTTGTGCGAAATTTAAAGGCCGCCGATATCAGCAATGTGCAACTTGGCCTGCTGTCCAAACCTTTAATCGCTCCAGAAGTCTATGTCGGATTTGATTTTTCCAAAGTTGAGTCGGTTTTCCTCAAATCCATGCCGCCGGTATTTGATGCCGCTGGTCACGCGTCGTTGTCGCGCAACAGATTTTCGATTTCGCTGG
>JAUZRV010000253.1 GCA_030950105.1 Rhodobacterales bacterium
AAAATCATACGACATTTCAACAGCTTGATCTACGCCCGCCAAACGATTTACGCCGCTTCATGAATAATTCGGGCTAAGACGTTTCGCGAAATTATCTGATTCAAATGTCGGGCGAAACGTTTTAATATGTGTTAAGAAGACTTTAATTGAGAAAGCCTCGCGAAAGAGGCCCTGATTGTGTGATCATGAGGTGATCGAGATGAGTATAGTTTCTACGCGTATAAAGCATGTTTTACTGGCGAGCACAGCAATCGCCGTCTTGGGCGCGTGCAACGGCCCGTTAGACATGGATTTACGGGGCAATTTTGGCGGGGCCTTCAACACGGTCAATGCCGCCCAAGCCGCGACAGCCGCCCGCCCAAAGCCGGATAGCCGCGGGATTATTTCCTATCCAACTTATCAGGTGGCCGTGGCACAGCGCGGCGATACCTTGCAATCTCTGGCAACCCGTATTGGGGCGGATGCACCGGCTTTGGCTTCTTTTAACGGTATGAAAGTCAATAATCCTTTGCGCAAAGGCGAGGTGATCGCCTTGCGTTCACGGGTTGCCGAACCATCGCCGGAAACCGGCGCGGTTACGACAGGCCCGATTTTGCCACCGGAAACTGTGGATATTACCGCGCTTGCCGGATCGGCCATCGAAAATGCCGGGGATCAGCAGGTCGCAACCACCACGCTTGCGGCGACACCAACACCCGCAGCAAAACCAACGCGCGGACCAAAACCCCAGACCGGCCGAGAGCCGATCCGCCATCAGGTTACGCGCGGCGAAACCGCCTTTACGATTTCGCGGCTTTATAATGTATCGGTGCGCTCCTTGTCTGAATGGAACGGTTTAGACAGCGATTTTGCAATTCGTGAGGGCCAACAATTGTTGATTCCCGTTGCCGCAGAAACACCCCCTAAACGCAGCCGGAAACCCGCTCCGGTGACAACCGCGCCCGGAAACGGCACACCAACGCCCGCGCCGCCAAGTTCGACAACCGCCTTGCCAGCCGAATCCACGTTGCCCGCCGCCCAAGCCGCCGCACAACCACAACCGCCCGCGCCCAATGTTGGCACAACAACGACAGCCCCCAACCGCGCCAAAATGGGGTATCCTGTCGAAGGCAAAATCATTCGCGAATATGTAAGCGGCAAAACCGACGGCATTGATATTTCTTCAACCGCTGGCACACCCGTTTTGGCCGCCAAAAACGGCACCGTCGCGGCGATCACCTCGGACGCCGACCAAGTGCCAATTCTGGTGATCAAACACGCGGGAAATCTGTTGACGGTTTATTCCAATATTGACGGTGTTCTGGTTGCCAAAGGCGATCGGGTCAAACGCGGACAGGCCATCGCCAAAGTGCGCCCTGCCCCGTCTTCCTACGTTCATTTCGAGGTCCGCAAAGGTTTTGAAAGCGTCGATCCATTGCCGTTTTTGCAATAAATTCCGCGAAACCAGCCCTTAAAACGACCGCGCATTTCCATGATGCTGTCCCTTTGATGCCACGTTTCCATTCTAGAAACAGTTTATTTCAATGTGAATGGATCTGGTATCATGGCAGTTTTTTATGGCTATACAAACGCAATATTTGGCACCCAATCAACGATAAACGGCGGGCCGGTCAATTATAACTGGGCGCCCCCGAACGGCGGCACCTGGAGCTGGACCGGCACCGATACCTATTTCGTGGTCGAAGAAAACAATGGCGCGGTTAATTTCAACGGCGACCCAACCAACGAAGTGATTTCCGCGCAGGAACGCGTTGGCGGCACTTGGCAGCAAATGACCAACATCGGTGGCACCGATGTCGCCTTGATCTGGGATTACACATTTGAAGTCATCGCAGGCGATGGCACGGTTTATCGCATCGGTGTGATCGACGTCGATCTCAACAATGACAATGATCTCGGGGACGCCTCTGAGGATGGTTATTTTCTGGTGTTCCCCGATGGGCTACCCCCGGCAGGAACCGATCTTACCGTTGGAAATATCGTCGACAATGGCAATTTTATTTCCCATGCCGATATCGGCGGCAGCGTGGTTTGTTTCGCCGCCGGCACCTTGATTGAAACCGCAATCGGGTTGGTTGCGGTTGAATCCCTGCGCGCCGGTGATCTGGTGATGACGGAAAAAGACGGGCTTCAACCGTTGTCATGGTCAGGCCAATCCACTGTGGCGGCGCAGGCGTCACTGGCCCCGATCGTTATTGCAAAGGGCGCGCTTGGCAATGACCGCACGCTGGTTGTGTCGCCCCAACATGCCATGCTGATCTCGGATTGGCGCGCGCAATTTCTGTTTGGCGAAGACGAAGTTCTGGTGCGTGCGATTGATCTTGTCGGACAACCGGGGATTCGCCAACGCAGCGGCGGCACAATTACCTATTGCCATATTATGTTCGAGAGCCATCAAATTGTGACCGCCGAAGGCACCCCCTCAGAAAGTTTTTATCCGGGCAAGCAAGCGCTCGGGGTGTTGGACCATGCAGCACGGGACGAAATACTGGCGTTGTTTCCCGAACTTGCCCAAGACCCGCAAACCTATGGTCCCAAAGCAGCGCCCTATTTGCGCCCCTTTGAATCCCAATGCCTGAGCGCACTTTGCTAATGCGGTTAGGATCCGGTTAAAGAAACACCTTTGCGGCCGGCAAGATCGGTAAAATACTGCCACGCCACCCGCCCCGAACGCGCGCCCCGCGTGGCCTGCCATTCAATCGCCTCGGCGTGGAGCGCATCGGTCGAAATTTCAACGCCATATTCCACGCAATACCCGCGGATCATCGCCAAATATTGCGCCTGATCACAGCCGTGGAATCCGAGCCATAAACCAAAACGATCGGACAGTGACACTTTTTCTTCGACGGCCTCGGCGGGATTAATCGCAGACCCACGTTCGTTTTCGATCATGTCACGCGGCATAAGATGGCGCCGGTTGGAGGTCGCATAAAGCACAACATTGTCGGGCCGCCCTTCGATACCGCCATCCAGAACCGCCTTGAGCGATTTATAATGCTGGTCATCATGGCTAAACGACAGGTCATCGCAAAACAGCAAAAACCGTTCGTCGCGCTTGCGCAGCAACGCCAACAACCGGCCGACCGTTGGCAGATCCTCGCGCTGCAATTCAACAATCTTGAGACGGTGCCCCTGTGCAAGAACCGCGCCATGCACCGCCTTGACCAGCGATGATTTCCCCATACCGCGCGCCCCCCAGAGCAACGCATTATTGGCCGGTAGCCCGCGCGCAAATCGCAGCGTGTTTTCCAAAAGCGTATCACGCGTCTGATCAATTCCGACCAGAAGGTCGATAGAAACCTGCGCCACAGTTTCAACCGCAGTCAACCGTTCGGGATCCACATGCCAGACAAAGGCATCGGCGCTGTCAAACGCCGGAACCGCAAGCGGCGCCGGAGCCAATCGCTCTAGCGCCGCTGCTATCCTTTCTAATGGATCAGGTTTTTCCATCAGGCTTTTCGTTTGCTTTATCGTCGCTTTGGTCGTCTTCGTCATCAAATTCCTTGAACAACGGATCGTCGAAATGCCCGTCTTCGCCGTCTTCGTTTTCTTGGTCCTTGGCGACGTCTACATCTTCGTCGTCGTAATAGCCTTCTTCACGAAGCTTGGCCTCACGTTTGACCTCGACACGGCCCACCAGATAAATGGATATTTCATAAAGGCCATACACAACCACAAACAGGATGATCTGCGTGATCACATCCGGCGGTGTCACCAAAGCGGCCAAAACCAGAATACCGACAACCGCGTATTTACGAACGTTGCGCAGGCCTTCCTGGCTGACCAATCCGGCCTTGCCCATCAAGGTAAGCAGCACCGGCAATTGAAAACACAGCCCGAAAGCGACAATGAATTTGATCGACAGGCGTAGATATTCCTGAACCGAACCTTGGAAATCAATCGCGGCCACCACGCCTTGGCCATCCGCGCCCGAGACACTTCCAGATTGTTGGAACCCAAGGAAGAAATCGAACGCCAGTGGCATAACCACAAAAAACGCAAACGCCGCCCCGAGAAGAAACATGATCGGCGAGGCCAACAGGAACGGCAGAAACGCGCCTTTTTCGTTCTTATAAAGACCCGGTGCCACAAACCGCCACATTTGATAACTGATATAAGGGAACGACAGGATCAACCCGCCAAACAGCGAAATCGAGATCGCAACAAAGAAACCCTCTTGCAGTTTGATCAGGATAAGACCGCAATTTTCCTGCCCGCGTTCTGCCATAGCGGCGCAGAGCGGATCGGTGAGAAAATTGAATATCGGGTTCCATACCGTAAAACTTATGATCATGCCGATGATAAAGGCGATGACCGAATGGATAAGCCGGTTGCGCAATTCTGCCAGATGCTCAATGAGCGGCGCGCTGGAATCCTCGATGGTGTTGGTGGTCTCGGTCATAGGGTATTCCTTGGGGTATTCCTTGACGGATTATGGCTTTGTGGCAGCTTTCGGTTTGGCCGCAACCTTTGCCGCAGCCTTTGCCGGCTTTTTCACCGCCGACTTGGCCGCTGTTTTACCGGTTTTGGACTGCGCGTCCTTAGTGGCTTGGGCCGCAACTTTGGCCGCCGCTTCCGTCGCTTTGCGCTGCGTTGCCTTCTTGGCGGTGGCCGCATGTATTTTCTTGGCCGCCTCGGCGCGATCTTCCGCAAGCTTTTTGGTCTCGCTGCCGGTGTTGTCGTTGGGGGTCCACTTGGTGAATTCGTCCGTGGCTTCCTTGAGTTTATCCAAACCCATTTTGGACGGGTTGGCGAGGTTTTTCAAATTGCTCAACCCGCTGGTGGCGTCCTTCATGCCCGCATCATCAGCGGCATCACTCATCGCCGATGAAAATTCGCGGGCCATGCCTTTGGCCTTGCCGACAAATTTCCCGACGCTGCGAAACAGCCCCGGCAAATCTTTCGGCCCAACAACAATAAGCGCCACAATCCCGATCAACAGCAGCTCGGTAAACCCAAGATCAAACATGACGTCTTACGCCTTGTCTTTTTCTTCTTCCGGCGTCACATCTTTTGCGGTGTCGGCAACCTCTTCTTCGATTTCTTTGGCGCCATCATTGATGCCCTTTTTGAACGACGTGATGCCTTTGCCAACTTCGCCCATCAGGCCGGAAATTTTACCGCGACCAAACAGAACCAAAACCACAACAGCGATCAAAAGCAGGCCCATAGGACCGATATTATTCAGCATTTTCTTACTCCCATTATTGTCTTCGCAAAGAAACGCATGACACGTCCCCTGAATTTTCCCTGCTATTAATATGAAGTCCACGCCAAAGATCAAAGCCCCAATTGCGCTCTTGGCACGCCTTTTTGTCGCGATTTCGGCGTTTCTTCGAGCTGCAAAATCCAACTGACAGGTTTATGTCAGTTGGGGGCCGTTAGACCAAGGCTTCATTCAAACGAATCAGAACAAAAACCGATGCCCCAAACTATCCCTCTTACCGCAGAAATCGTGACCTTCCGCATTATCGACGGCCCCTCCAACGAGGCGCTTTTGATTGTGGCCTGCGGCACAGATAAAATTGTGCGCGCCGCCCCCGGTTTTATATCACACCAACTTAGCTGTGACAGCGTCTGCCTTTGGAGCGACGTTAGATATGGCAATTGTGACCAAGCGGCATGCCGATGACTTGTGGGAAATGCCCACAACGGCTTGACGCCCGATCATCGCGGGCAGAGTATTTGACCATGCGCCGCTCTGACCGCCTTTTTGATTTAATCTTGCTCCTGCGCGACGGGCAATTGCACCGCGCGCAGGATTTGGCCGAGGTGCTCGAGGTTTCAACCCGCACCATTTACCGCGATATGGACACGCTGATCACCTCTGGTGTGCCGGTGCAGGGCGAACGCGGTATTGGCTATATGATCACCGCCGCCATCACCCTGCCCCCGATCAACCTGACCGAGGTCGAACTCGAGGCGCTGCATCTTGGCATGTCGATTGTGCAAGAAGCGGCCGATGATCAATTGCAACGCGCTGCGGCCTCTCTTACGGCCAAAATTGATGCGGTTTTGCCCGAAGGCCGCGCCGCGCCGCCCTCTGGCTGGGGATTTGCGGTCTACCCGTTTTCCGAAGCGGCCAATGGTTTCAAAAATATGCCGCCCATTCGGGCCGCAATCAAAGCGCGGCAAAAACTTGAAATTACCTATCGCGATCAGAGTGATGTTGTCAGTAACCGGATTTTGCGCCCCCTCCAGATGGAATACTGGGGGCGGGTATGGACGTTAACCGCGTGGTGCGAAGCGCGTGATAATTTCCGGGTGTTCCGCGTTGACCGTATCGAACAAATTTCGCTTCTAGAAACCACATTCGCCGATGAAGACGGCAAGGCATTGGCCGATTACCTACATCAGATTGGCGAAGGCTAACCAGTTTGCAAAGCCGCCCCGCACAGTTTGCAAAGTTGGATATGGTGAAAATTGACACCAATCATGGCACAATTTCCCCAAAAGCATAAACTTGCCCTATGAATCTGATGAAAGGGCAAACCATGAAAACTATTTTCCCCGTGGCGATCATTGCAATATGGGCGGCCTCTCCGATGTTGGCCACCGAACTTTGCAAATATACCGATGATACCCAAGTCTATGACAGTCAAAGCATCTGCGTAACGTCCGCCCTCGCGCCCCAAGGTAAAAACAACTACGATATCAAGGCCTTGACCGATGGAAATCCATCCACAGCATGGTGTGAAGGTGTCAAAGGCCGCGGGATTGGCGAGATCATAACCCTCCGTTGGACCAACGCCAGCGCGGTGGATAATATATGGCTAAACAATGGATACACCAAATCCAATGCCAGCTATACCAACAATGGTCGTTTGCGCGATGTGCGTCTCACCCTATGGCCGCTGGATGGCCTTGAGAGACGCCAAATGTCCTTTACCCTGCGCGATACCCCGGCCGAACAAGCCATTCCAATTCCATGGCCAAATCTGCGCCCGCGCCAGATCGAAATTGAAATATTATCGACCTACGAAGGTGCCAAATACCGCGATACCTGCCTAAGCGAAATTTGGCCCGACTTCGGCCTTTAGGGATCTTCCGGCATTTTGGGAAACACAAAGCAGCGGTCGCGCCGGATGGTCAACCAAAGCGCCTTGCCTTCTTTGGGCAAAAATACATTTGGAACCGTGGCCTTAATCACCGACCCATCGTGATCCATGCGAAATTCCACAAGGCTCTCGGAACCCATAAACCGTGCCCGAATGACAACACCACGGGCGGCAACACCGTCGCTCGGGGTGGGTTCCGGCCCGTGCCCATCGCGGTCAAAATCAATTTTGATATGTTGCGGGCGAATGGCGATATAGACCATCCCGCCGTCGGGAACACCGGGCGCAAGGAACTGCCCAAACGGCGTGTCCACGCTTAGCGCACCATGAACTACGCCTTCTATTTTGTTGATATCACTGAAAAATGACATGGATTTGATGTCTTTGGGCGCGTTGTAGATATTGTATGGCGCGCCTTGTTGAACGATTTTCCCATCGCGCATCAAAGCAATTTCATCGGCCATGCGCATTGCTTCGTCGGGTTCATGGGTGACAAGCAATACGGCGGCATCTTCTTCTTTTAATACCGCGAGGGTTTGATCACGGATTTCATCGCGCAGCCGATTGTCCAGCCCCGAAAACGGTTCATCCATCAACATGATTTTGGGCCGAGGCGCGAGGGCACGCGCGAGCGCCACGCGTTGCTGTTCCCCGCCTGAAAGCTGATGCGGAAACGCTTCGATAAAGCGTGACATGCCGACGCGTTCAAGGAGTTCTTCAACCCGCGCCCGCTTTTCGTCGCGCCCGCCGCTTTTCTGGCTGTTGAGGCCAAATTCAACATTCTGCGCCACATTCATATGTGGGAAAAGCGCGAAATCCTGAAACATCAACCCGATTGAGCGCCGTTCGGGCGGAACGCGAAAAACTGTATCGCAGATCAGTTTGCCATTAACGTAAATCTCGCCGGAATCTTGCATATCGACGCCGGCAATCATCCGAAGCGTCGTAGATTTTCCGCAACCGGACGGCCCCAACAGGCACGTCACCTGCCCGGCCATCACCTGCAATGACACATCCCGCACAACCGCACGCCCATCATAGCTGCGGATCAGGTTTCGAATTTCCAAACGGGGCGGAATTGGCGTCACCCTTGGCCTCATATTTATCTCTGATCAAAAAGATCGGGTTTGCGCGAGTTTAACAGCCCGCCGCCGCCGCGACAAGCAATTAGATAAGGTTGAAATCAACCGTATCCAACACCCGCCCGTTGACTTGTATCCCCAACCTATGAGGCCCGATATAGAGCGGCAAAGTGGTCGATCCGCGCTTGAGGCGATAGGATTTTGAAAGCGCAAGCGCCTGCCCCGCCTTGATCCCGGTCTGTTTCAATTTGAAAACCTTGGGCGATTGCGTACCGTTGGCTTTTTGAAACCAGATCACATAATCCACCAGAACCGGCGTGTTTTCCGGGCTGGTTAAAACCACATCGAAGGTCAACATATCACCAATGGCAAGTTGATTAACCGGCATGGTAATTTGCGCCGAAACCGGCGCGTCCTTGCGATATCCCAATATTTCCAACGCGCCCTCATGGCCCTTTTTGATCAATGTGCGCAGCGCATGGCGTGTCATCCAGTCAAGTTCTTTGGGCTGTTGGTGCCCATGTCTCTGCCAATCCAAAAGCCGTGAAGTCACAGCACTTTCGTCTATTTTTGCGATATCATTTAGATGGTTTGCCACTGATCTGGTTACAAATCTCGTGTCATCCATGTGCAAGCTGTCCAATAATGCCAGCGTTTCCAGAGGATCGATTTCAAGTTTGATCCCCCATGGCAATTTGGGCCGCGTGCCCTCGCTCACCAACCGTCGGACATGATAATGCGGGTGCGTGGCCCATTGCCCAAGCCGCGCCATAACCTGTTTTGGCCATTGATTAATCATCCCGCGGATTGCATATTCCATCGAAAACCGCTGGGTTATGGCCTCGATAAGATCAAGCGACAACGCCAGATTTTCCGGCGCCGCCTGTTTTGCCACATATTCCCCCAAAGGCGCAAAAATAAAATCCCCGAAATCGTCATCCGAAAGTGCCGGATCACATGGTGGGGGCAGCGCCTTGAAAATAACGACTGCTGCCACCGGAAATTCCGGTGGCAAATGATCCGCCAAAACCGCTGCAATCCAGTCAATGCGCTGTTTAAGCTCAAGCCCGAGCAACTTTTGCATCACGTCGCGTTCAAACGCCTCGGCGTCAAAACCAACAGATGCCGCACCAAAAAGCCGCGCGAGATAGGCAACTTTTTGCGCGTTAAACAGCTGATCTTTCAGGGAAAACCTCGCAGGTGTGTCTCCCATCACATCGAGAGGTTCACAGCACCACCATCCAGAAGGATATTTTGCCCGACAATAAATCCGGCATGTTGCGAACATAAAAACGCGCACATCGCGCCAAATTCTGCCCGCGTGCCATAGCGACCGGCGGGAATGGTGGCCGATCTTTGGGCGATCGCCTCGTCCATGCTTATGCCTTGCGCCTCGACCACCCCGCCATCCAGAGAAAGCGCGCGATCCGTAGCGTGAATTCCGGGCAGCAAATTGTTGATATTGACGCCGCTACTGGCCACTTGCCGCGCAGTTCCCGCCACATACCCCGTAAGGCCGGCGCGCGCCGCATTCGACAATCCCAACACTGCAATCGGCGCTTTGACCGATTGGCTGGTGATGTTAACGACCCGCCCCCAGCGTTTTTCCATCATGCCCGGAATCAATGCTTTGATCATCGCAATCGGGGCCAACATATTGGCATCCAGCGCCCGGATAAAATCATCGCGCTCCCAATCGCTCCACATACCGGGCGGTGGGCCGCCGGCATTATTGACCAGAATATCCACGTCGCCAGCGGCCTTTAAGACGGCGGTTTGGCCATTTTCCGTGGCAATATCAGCCGCTATTGTTGTGACCTCTACGTTATACTGTTCGCGAATCATCGATGCCGCCGCCTCGAGCGCGGCACTGCCACGCGCGTTCATCACCAAATCCACGCCCGCCGCCGCAAGGTTTTCAGCACAGCCAAGCCCCAACCCCTTTGAAGACGCGCACACCAAGGCGCGTTTTCCAGAAATCCCCAAATCCATGCAAATTCTCCCAATTTTGGATGTTCCAAGAGACCGTAAGCGCAAACAAACGCACAATATTCCCTGATATTCTGCGTTTCGCCGCGCCATAGTCCCGTTGCTGACACATTTCTAACCTAACCTCTCGATCAACGCGACCACAATCCGTGTTTTTTTGCAATTTTACCGAGTAATCTGGTATGAAGAACATTATCGAAATATCCGCCCACCGACGCCTTCAAAACCAACCTAAATCCTCGCAGGACGCCATGCATCAATCGACCCAATCCATCGCCGTCTTCCCGTCCCGTGCGCTTTCGGTGATTGATGGTGCCAATCTCGGCGATGCGCTTTCCTTTGCGGATGATCTTATGCTTGACGATATTTATGGGCTAAGCGCGGCGGTTTCGTTACAACGGCTCTCGCTTCACATTGGCGAAGCCGACGACCAAGGGCGGGTCAGATATACCATTGCCGAAAATACCAATACCGGCCAAGTGGCCCATGCCGTACATCTTGATGCCTGCATTATTTTGATGTCGCCAGACGGAAAAACCACCGAGGTTATCGTTTTGGTCGAGGTCGATCCTAACGGCAATGTTGCGGAAATCTATGCTTTGCCTCTCGCGCCGCTTTTGCCCAAGGTTTCATATACTCTGGTGGGGATTGATACCGAGAACCCGCAGCGAAAATTTGCCCAAACGGCCTGTGTTTCATTTGCGCGCGGCACCCATATCACCCTGTCATCCGGTGCGCAGTGTAAAATCGAAGATCTAGAGGTCGGAGATGCGGTGCTCACCCGTGATGATGGTGTGCAAACCATTCGCTGGATTGGCCAAAATACCGTGCGCGCCGTGGGTGATTTTGCCTCGGTTGTTTTTGAGTCCGGCACATTGAACAATGCTAACCCTTTGATTTTGCGCCCTGACCACCGGCTGTTTGTCTACCAACGCTCTGATGCTCTTGGGGCTGGCCGGTCCGAGGTTCTGGTCAAGGCCCGCCATTTGGTAAATGGCGACACCGTTATTTTACGAGAGGGCGGTTTTGTCGACTATTTCCAACTGCTGTTTGACGCCCATCAAATCATCTATGCCGAAGGAATTGCCGCGGAAACCACCCTTATCAGCACCCGCACCCGACCGGCCCTGCCCGAAGGATTGGCCGAGAAACTGACCTCCGGTTTTGGCGGGGATCGCCATGCCACCAGTGGCCGGATACATCAGGATCTGGAAGTTCCCGAAGCGCTGCTTGATCACCCCAATACGGTTGAAATCCTGCGCCGCGCGTCTACCCGTTAGATCCTAGGCAAATCCAATGCAAATTCGATCTCGAACCGCGACCTCGGGCGCCTTCTCTTGCCCTTTGGCCCGCGCCTGCCTATACGCGCGCTTATGTTAGATAACGCCACAAATCGCCCCGCATTGCCGCCCGAAATCGCGCGCCGTCGCACCTTTGCGATTATCAGCCACCCGGATGCCGGTAAAACCACCTTGACCGAAAAATTCCTGCTCTATGGTGGCGCGATTCAAATGGCGGGCCAAGTGCGCGCCAAAGGCGAGGCACGGCGCACCCGTTCCGATTTCATGCAGATGGAAAAAGACCGCGGTATTTCGGTATCCGCATCGGCAATGTCATTTGATTTCAAAGGATTCCGGTTCAATCTTGTCGATACGCCCGGCCACTCGGATTTTTCCGAAGATACCTACCGCACTTTAACGGCTGTGGATGCCGCGGTGATGGTGATTGACGGTGCCAAAGGTGTCGAAAGCCAGACCCGTAAATTGTTCGAAGTCTGCCGTTTGCGCGATCTGCCGATCCTGACCTTCTGTAACAAAATGGACCGCGAGAGCCGCGATATTTTCGAAATCATCGACGAGATCCAGGACAATTTGGCCATTGATGTCACACCGGTTTCCTGGCCGATTGGCGTCGGTCGTGAATTTATCGGCTGTTATGATATGCTCAATGACCGGCTTGAACTGATGGATCGTGCCGACCGGAATACGGTTGCTGAATCCATTGAAATCAATGGCTTGGATGATCCTGAACTTGACAAACATGTGCCTGCCAATCTGATCGTGCAACTGCGCGAAGAAGTCGAGATGGCGCGCGCGCTTCTGCCGGCCTTTGACCGTCAGGCCATGCACGAGGGCCTGCTTACCCCGATCTGGTTTGGCTCTGCCATCAATAGTTTCGGGGTCAAGGAATTGATGGACGGTATCGCCGATTTCGGGCCGGAACCCCAAATTCAAACCGCCAGCCCGCGCAATATTGCCCCCGAAGAAACCAAGGTTTGCGGTTTTGTGTTCAAAGTGCAGGCCAATATGGATGCCCGCCACCGTGATCGTGTCGCCTTTGTGCGAATCGCCTCGGGGCATTTCAAACGCGGCATGAAATTGACCCATGTGCGCAGTAAAAAACCGATGGCGATCACCAATCCGGTGCTGTTTCTCGCCTCAGATCGTGAACTTGCCGAAGAAGCATGGGCCGGTGATATCATCGGGATTCCCAATCACGGGCAATTGCGCATTGGCGACACATTGACCGAAGGCGAGGCGATTCACGTCACCGGTATCCCGTCCTTCGCACCGGAATTGTTGCAAAGCGTGCGCGCCGGCGATCCGATGAAGGCCAAACACCTCGAAAAGGCGTTGATGCAATTCGCCGAAGAAGGCGCTGCCAAAGTGTTCAAACCGGCCATTGGGTCGGGCTTTATCGTTGGTGTTGTCGGGCAGCTTCAATTCGAGGTTCTGGCCTCGCGGATCGAGATCGAATATGGCCTGCCGGTGCGTATGGAACCGTCACGTTTCACCTCTGCAAGATGGGTGAAGGGTGGCGAACAAGCTGTTGATAAGTTTGTGAATTCCAACAAACAACACATCGCCCATGACAACGATGGCGACATTGTTTACCTCACCCGTTTGCAATGGGATATCGACCGCATCGAACGCGATTTTCCCGACATAACCCTAAGCGCCACCAAGGAGATGATGGTCTAGATTGCGGAGCAATTCCACGATGACGAGCAGTGCAAAGAACGGTGATAACATCGTGCCGGTACCGCGATCGACGCCCAACTCATCCCCGCGTTGGGCCGTGGTCGCCACCGTAAAAGCGCCGCTTGTTGATATTGCCGGATTTGCCGCCCATCACCTGTCTTTGGGGGCCGCGCGGGTTACCCTTTATCTTGACGATCCCCACAATTCTAACATCAGTCCTGATATCAACGCCGACATCGCATTTTTGCAAAGCCACGACAAAATCGACGTCATACCTTGTGATGCCGCTTGGTATGCCGATCAAAAATGGCCGCGCCACAATACCCATCAACGGCGCCAAATGTTTAACGCGACCCACGCCTATCGCCGTTTGGACGCCGATTGGCTTGCCCATATCGACGTTGATGAATTTGTCCTACCCGCGATACAGATCGAAAAAATTCTGGCCAACGTTCCGTCAACCGACGCCTTGGTTCAAATGCCGTCCGCCGAACTCCTTGCGCCACATCCGCCCGATACCACACCACGTTTTTTCAAACTCACGCCCCGCCAAGCCAACCAGCCAAGCACCGTTCGCGAGGATATTTACCCCACCTACGGCCTGCATTTGCGGGGTGGTTACATCAGCCATATCGACGGCAAGATATTTGTGCGTCGTGGTTTGGAAAACGTCACGATCGGCATCCATTCCCTTTTATATCAAGGGGTTGCAGCTACTAACGCGCATATTCAAAACACTCTGCGCCTCGGTCATGCCCATGCGCCGAGTTTGGAAATCTTCCAAAAGCATCTGTCTTTTCGCCTCTCGCATGGGTCTTATCGCAAGCGCGACAACACCGATTTCCGCCTTGCCGACATCATCGACTATCTTCGCGAAACCGAGGGTGAAACCGGCCTGCAACATCTGTTCAATGAGGTGAGCGCCGCCACCCCTACCCTTGTCGCTGCCTTGCGCCAGCACAACATGCTGATTGAGCATCCCCTTGATCTGGACCGTAAAATAATGGATATTTTCGGCAGGCTTCCACCATCCGGGAAAGAAAATAATGGGCAGTAGTGCGGTTAAATGGGGTCTGGTCTCCACCCTGAAAGCAACGTCCGCCGACATTTTGAATTTCTGCGCCTTTCATCTCGATCAGGGTGCACATCGTCTTTATATTTATCTCGATAACGACAATCCGGATGCCTTTAAAGCATTGAAATCTCACTCTAAAATACGCGTTACCCAATGCGACGACCGCTATTGGGAAAAAACCGCACGCACCCGTCCGGTCAAACATCAACAACGTCAATCCGCCAATGCGATGCACGCCTATCAAAAACGGCGCGAGGTGGATTGGCTTGCCCATATTGATGTCGACGAATTCATTTGGCCGCTTGAAAACGCCACTATTTCTAATCAACTTTCCGCCCTGCCCGCTACATGCCTTACGGCGCGCCTGCGCCCGATTGAGGCACTCGCCCCAGATGGCACGCCCACAGACATCACCTATTTCAAAGCTTGCAGCGCAGATCGCCCCACCCGAATACGCCAGACCTCCGAGGTATACCCGACCTATGCCAACTACCTTAACGGCGGATTTTTAAGCCATGTGCAGGGAAAAACCTTCTTTCGCACCGATATCGAAGGCCTGCAAATCCGGATTCACAACGTTTTTCTCGATGGCGAAACCAATCCGCAAAATCACCTGCTTGACGGGTTGGAGCTGTGCCACTTGCACGCCAAAACCTGGCAGGACTGGCTGCGCACGTATCGGTTTCGTCTCGACAAAGGGTCGTATCGTGCCGAACTCAAACCAGCTATGAGTGCGGAAAAAGGCGGCCTAACGCTGCATCAATTGTTTGCGCATCTCGAGATGGAAAATGGCGAAGATGGATTGCGCCATTTCTTTAACGAAGTTTGCCTCGCCACCCCGGAACTCCGACAAAACCTTGCCGATCAGGGCAACTTGCGTGCGCTTTCCCTCCATCTAACGCGCAAACGCGCGCTGCACTTTCCCGATTTTATGGGCTGATTGTTGCCCACACGGAAACAATTTACCGATAAATATGCCACTTTCCGCTTTTACATGGCTGTTCGGTATGGCCGCATTGACCCCACCACCGGTTTTCCGCTACACCCTGCGCGTGGGTTGAATATGTGGAAAACCACGGGGCCGTCCGGGCCCGACCCTAAATGAAAACGGGCCATATAGTGTCCGTAAACCGCGGATACACATGACAAAATTTTCTGATCTAAATCTGCACCCCAAAGTTTTAAAAGCCGTTGAAGAAGCTGGCTATGAATCCCCGACGCCAATTCAGGCCGGAGCGATTCCCCCCGCCCTTGAAGGGCGCGATGTTTTGGGTATTGCCCAGACCGGAACCGGCAAAACCGCGTCCTTCACGTTGCCAATGATCACCAAGCTGGCACGGGGCCGCGCGCGCGCTCGTATGCCGCGCTCGCTGGTGCTTTGCCCGACACGTGAACTCGCGGCACAAGTTGCCGAAAACTTTGATTCATATGCCAAACATGTGCGCCTGACCAAGGCCCTGTTGATTGGCGGCGTGTCGTTCAAAGAACAAGACATGCTGATTGATCGCGGTGTTGACGTTCTAATCGCCACTCCCGGTCGGTTGCTCGATCATTTCGAGCGCGGTAAATTGCTGCTGACCGGCGTGCAAATCATGGTGGTGGACGAAGCCGACCGCATGTTGGACATGGGCTTTATCCCCGATATTGAGCGGATCTTCAGCCTGACACCCTTTACCCGTCAAACCCTGTTTTTCTCGGCCACTATGGCGCCTGAAATCGAGCGGATCACCAATACATTTCTGTCGGACCCCGCCCGTATCGAAGTGGCGCGCCAAGCAACAACATCCGAAACCATCACCCAAAGCGTGATCATGTTCAAAGCGTCGCGTAAAGATCGCGAAAGCAGCGAAAAACGCAAACTGTTGCGTGATGTGATCGAAAGTGAAGGCGAAAAATGTCGTAACGCCATCATTTTTTGCAATCGCAAGGTCGATGTCGATATCACCGCGAAATCCATGAAAAAATACGGGCTTGATGCTGCGCCGATCCACGGTGATCTTGAACAATCCCAACGAATGAAAACCCTTGAATCGTTTCGCGATGGGTCGCTCCGTTTTCTCGTCGCCTCTGATGTTGCCGCGCGTGGTCTTGATATCCCGAATGTAAGCCATGTGTTCAATTTCGATGTTCCCAGCCATGCCGAAGACTATGTGCATCGCATTGGCCGCACCGGACGCGCCGGCAAAAAGGGCACCACGATCATGATTTGCACGCCGCGCGACGAAAGAAATCTCGCCGACGTCGAACGCCTTCTCAAAACCGAAATCCCGTATCAAGACATTCCAGGTGCAACCAAAGGTGCTGCACCTGTTGCGGAACCGGTCGAAACCGCCAAAGCTGATCCAAAACCGCAGGATGAGAAAAAACCATCGCGCCGCAGCCGGTCCCGAACATCTTCGGCGTCTAAATCTTCGGAACCAGCGGTAAGTGATGTTGATGCCGAGGTGAAAACAGAAAAGCCGCGTTCGACAAAAACCGAAAAGCCCAAGAACGACAAACCGCAAGCGAAAGAAAAGCACGCGGATAAACATTCAAACAAAGGTCAATCGGTTGGTATGGGGGATCATTTGCCAAGTTTTATAGCGCTCAGTTTCGAGAGCCGCCGCTCTGGCTAATAGGCGAATTACTTCACGACTTAATTCTGCCACTGCAAAAAAGCGGAAAGCGAACGAAATGTTGGCTTTCCGCTTTTTGGTTCATGGGCATAGCGAAAGTTTTAGTTACAACCTGACGCGCATTAGCTTCATATTTACGCGACGTTAACACCAACTAGCGTTTAGTAAAGGTGTTCCCTGTTCGCAAGGATTGAAACCAAATGAGCGCACGCAATTCAGAGTATAAACGCAAAGATGAAAGACGCGAAATTGCCTTGGAGGCACGCGTCTTTTTTGACGGCAACGGTGTTCTTTCCCGAACCAATAACCTGTCGCTTGGCGGTACCTGTGTAACGCTTCCGTTCCCCTGCGCGCATTATCGGCCAATGACGGTTTCCGCCGTTGAAATTGAAAACATCGGTCATTTTTCGGTCACAAGACGATGGAGCGCCGATTTCAAGGTCGGTTTGCAGTTCAACAACTACGCGACCACTGCCCGCGAGATTGAGAGCTTTTTCACCAAACTAGATTCCGGTGAAATAACTCTCAAAAAGCCGCCAAAATACGCATTTTTGCTTTAGCTCAATCGGCTGATTACCACGATAACTTCCGGTTTTTTGCCGATTTCGTCCTGTGCCGATTTCCGGACAACGCGCCGCAGAGATTCTTCGAGCTTGTCATCATCGTTCAGGGTCTTCTTTCCCGCACGGTTCAAAAACTGGCTTAGATCTTCTTCGAGAACATCGACCAACGGCGCGCGACTGCGTCCGACTTCGCTTAACCCGTTGACTTCACACCAAGGATCACCCAGTGGCTCGTTGTTCTCGTCGATAATTACGGTGACAACAACCTGTCCGTTCAACGCCATGCGAATACGATCCCGCACCACACCATCAAGCGCCCCAATCTGCACCGATCCATCAAGATAAGTCCGGCCGGTTTCGATATATTCGGCAATTGTTGGTGTATTTCCCGAAAGATCAATCATCATTCCGTTCACCGCAACCACGCCTTTAATCCGTTTGGATTTGGCCAATTTCACATGTTCGCGCAAATGCCGGTGTTCTCCGTGCATCGGGATCACCATTTGTGGCTTTACGATATCATGCATTTCCGCAATATCGGGACGGTTGGCATGGCCCGAGACATGAAAATGCCCGCCGCTGCTTTCATCGACAACGTCAACGCCTAACTCACTGAATTCATTGACGATTCTAATCACACCACGTTCATTTCCAGGGATGGTTTTTGAGGAAAACAAAAACATGTCGCCCTCCTTCAAGGTAATTCCCTGATATTTCCCGCGCGCGAGCTGCGCACTGGCAGCGCGCCGTTCGCCTTGCGATCCGGTCACCAAAAGCATCAGGTTTTCACGCGGCACAGATTTTGCTTCTTCAGGTGCAATCGTGCGTGGAAATTTTTTCAGAACTCCGGTTTCTTTGGCGGCTTCGACCATACGGTTCATCGCGCGCCCCATGAGGCAGATGGATCGTCCTGCCCGTTCGCCGGCCTCGGCCAATGTTTTGACCCGCGCGACATTCGAGGCAAAGGTCGTTGCAACAACCATACCTTTGGCAGAAGATACCAATGCTTCTATCTCTGGTCCAACGCTAACCTCCGATTGGCCCGCAGAGCGGCTAAATATATTGGTTGAATCGCACACCAATGCTTTGACGCCATCCGCGGCGACACTTTCCCAGAGTTTACGATCAAAGGCCTCGCCAACTATCGGGGTCTCATCAAGTTTGAAATCGCCGGTATGGATAATGCGCCCATCCGGCGTATCAATCACCAGTGCCGAACTTTCGGGAATCGAATGCGAGATTGGCAAAAAACCAACCGAAAACGGGCCAAGCTTTGATACCGCTGGCCAAGGCGACACAACTTTGACCGCCCGTTCGGGATGCCCGTATTCGGCAAGTTTACGCCGCGCGATATTGGCCGTAAAAGCACGCGCATAAACCGGCGCCCCGAGTCGCGCATAATAATGCCCAACCGCCCCGACGTGATCTTCGTGGGCATGGGTGATAAACACCGCCTCGAGCCGGTCTTTGCGGGCCTCAAGCCATGAAATATCCGGCAGGATCAGATCCACCCCCGGTGTGCTGTCCATATCGGGGAATGTCACACCGATATCAACCAGAATCAGGCGTTCCTGATCGGGTTTTCCATAACCGTAAACATAGGCATTCATACCAATTTCACCGGCGCCCCCAAGCGGGAGATATATCAAACGTTCACTGCTCATTAGACTGTTTAGCCCTTGTTATACTCATGAATGACCCGCAGGCCATGTATGGTCAAATCATCCTCGAAGGCGTCAAAAAGCGCTTCGCTCTGTTGAAACAACGGAGCCAGCCCGCCGGTCGAAATTATCTTCATCTCGCGATCATGTTCGGCTTTGATACGGGCGCATATTTCGCGCACCAACCCAACATAGCCCCAAAAAACCCCCGACTGCATACAGGCGACCGTATTGGTGCCAATCACAGTTTGCGGTTTGGTGATGTCCACATGCGGTAACGCCGCTGCGGCTTGGTGTAAAGCCTGCAATGACAGGTTTACCCCCGGTGCAATCGCACCGCCGATATAGGCCCCGTCTTTGTCCACCACATCAAACGTGGTCGCGGTGCCAAAATCGACGATGATCAAATCCCCCCCAAAGAGGTCGAACCCCGCCACAGTATTGACCAATCGGTCCGGCCCCACAACCGTGCCTTCGTCGACCCGCGTCGAAATCGGCAGGTCACACCCCGCCTTGCCGACCACCAAGGGTCGCGTGTTGAAATACCGATCCGCCAGCACCCGAAGGTTAAATACCACGCGCGGCACAGTGGAACTTATGATCACATCGGTTATGTTGGCCTCGATTTTCTGAAACGCCATCAAGGTCGACAACCAGACATAATATTGGTCCGCCGTGCGTTGCTGTTCGGTCGAGGCGCGCCAATTGGCGATAAATTTTTCCCCGTCCCAAATGGAAAAAACTGTATTGGTGTTGCCGCAGTCAATCGCCAAAAGCATGGTATCGCATCCCCTTAGAAAAACATGTCCTAGAAAAACACATCGGCCGCCGCAATCGCAACGCGCCCTTTTGCGGTGGATAGAACAAGATTGCCTTGCGCGTCCACTGTTTCAAATGTGCCGGTGGTTTCATTTATTCCGCTGGTTGTCGTTCCGGTGCGCGCGGTGATCACCTCGCCCAATCGCGCGGCGTGGCGTAACCATGCCTCGCGGATCGGAGCAAAACCATAGGTGGTAAATTGCGTCTCGAACCGTGCATATGAGGCCGCAAGCAGCGTTAGAAATTCTTCCGGCGCAATATTGATGCCGGTTTCCGACAAGAGCGAAACCGGACGCATCGCGCCTTTTTCAACTTGGTACGGCATTGGGGCGGCAACCAGATTAATGCCAAAACCGATGGCAAGATGTGACACACCCTGCCCCGCGCCAATGCTTTCCAACAAAATGCCGGCAACTTTGCCGCCGTTCAACAGCACATCATTGGGCCATTTCAACGCAAAACTATCAGGGCGACCCGATACGGTGGCAAAGGCATCGCGCAACGCCAATGCCGCCACAAACGATCGTAAGGCGACAATTGCGGGCGGCTCCGTCGGGAGGAGCACCAAAGTCGCGGCAAAATTACCTTTGGGAAAGGCCCAGGCCCGCCCGCGACGTCCACGCGATTGGGTCTGGTTCAAGGTCAAAATCCATTCCGGCCCCGCCAAATCGCCGGCGATACGCGCGGCCTCGGTGTTGGTGCTGTCGATTTCCGCCAGCACCCGTTTACCGTAGCCATCTGGCCAGATCAACGCAGTCGACATTAGTTCACCAATGTGGCCGCCGCGTTTGCTGCGATGGTTTCAATGCCAAACAAATTTACCACCCCGACCAGCATAATCACCGCGCTGGCCATCAAAAATCCCCATAGAATCGGCGACTTGCCTTTGTCCAATGCGTCGGTTTCTTCACCGAAATATATATAGAACACGATCCGCAGATAATAAAACGCACCAATCACCGAGGCAATAACACCGGCAATCGCCAGCCATGCAAGACCGGCATCATAGGCGGCGCGCAAGACGTAAAATTTGCCAAAAAACCCGACCAAGGGCGGCACACCGGCCAGCGAGAATAGCAAGATCAGCATCGCTAATGCCTTGCCCGGTTCGCGCTTGGACAGCATCGACAGCGATTTGATATCGGTCACGGGTCGCCCGTCCTTTTCCATGCTGATGATAAAGGCGAATGTGCCAATATTCATGGTCACATAGATCGTCATATAGATCAAAAGTGCCTGTACACCGAACGCCGTGCCCGCAGCAAGCCCCATCAAGGCAAATCCCATATGCGCGATTGAAGAATAGGCCATCAGCCGTTTGATATCGGTCTGCCCGATCGCGGCAATCGCCCCCAGAAACATCGACAATACCGACAGCAACGCGATGATTTGTTGCCAGTCACCAATCACGCCGCCAAAGGCATCAAACAACACGCGTGCAAACAATCCCATCGCCGCCACTTTGGGCGCCGTGGCAAAAAACGCGGTAATCGGCGACGGCGCGCCTTCATAGACATCCGGCGTCCACATATGAAACGGAACCGCCGACACTTTGAACGCCAACCCAGAGATGACAAACACCAGCCCGAACAACATTCCGAGCGAGACTTGACCATTCCCTGCAGCCATAACAATTCCGGCAAAACCAGTGGTGCCCGCATAGCCGTAAACCAGCGACGCGCCATAAAGCAGGATACCCGACGACAACGCGCCCAGCACAAAGTATTTCAAACCGGCCTCGGTTGATTTAATACTGTCGCGGCGCATCGACGCCACTACATAAAGCGCCAGGGATTGCAATTCCAACCCCATATAAAGCGACATCAAATCGCCTGCCGATACCATCACCATCATTCCGACAACCGACAATGCGACCAGCAAAGGATATTCAAACCGCGCCATATTGCGCCGCTCCATATAGTCCTTGCCCATCAACAGGATCGCCGCCGCCGATAGCAAAATCACCACTTTGGCAAAGCGGGCAAACCCGTCGTCGACAAACATGCCATCAAAGGCGATGTTTTCGCCGCTCCCGCTCATCCCGATCCAGATGGCGAGGCCGGTAAACAACGCCGCCGTGGTCCAGATAAGCAATCCGGCAAGCGCATCTTTTTTCGTGTAAACCGCGAAAATCAGTGCCAGCATCGCATAGACGGACAAAATGATTTCCGGGGCGATAATATTCAGATCAGCCTGAAGCATTTCCAGTCTCCGTCTTAATGCGAGGCAGCCGAGGCGACGAGTGAACCGTCCCCGATGGCTGCGTTATAGTTGGCAACAAGCACCTCAACCGAGGGACCAATGATATCGAGAACCAGCGCCGGATAGACGCCAAGTAGCAGGGTCATTACCACGAGAGGGGTAAATATTGCCCGTTCACGGCCTGTCATATCGGTGATTGACTTAAGGCTTTCCTTGATCAAATCCCCCAACACAACCCGCCGATAGAGCCAGAGCGCATAGGCCGCCGACAGGATCACGCCACTGGTTGCCACTGCGGCGACCCATGTGTTGACCTGGAAAACCCCCATCAACGTCAGGAATTCCCCGACAAATCCGGAAGTGCCCGGCAAACCGACATTGGCCATGGTGAAGAACATGAAAATCAACGCATAGGCCGGCATCCGGTTCACCAACCCGCCATAGGCGTCGATTTCGCGGGTGTGCATCCGGTCATATATCACCCCGACGCACAAGAACAATGCGCCCGAGATAAATCCGTGGCTAATCATCTGAAAAATAGCGCCATCAACGCCCTGTTGATTGGCGGCAAATATCCCCATGGTCACAAATCCCATATGGGCGACCGATGAATAGGCAATCAGTTTTTTCATATCCTGCTGCACCAACGCCACCAAGGATGTGTAGACAATCGCAATCGCGCTTAACCACAACACCAACGGGGTAAGGACGTCAGATCCTACCGGAAACATCGGAAGACTAAAGCGCAAGAACCCGTAGCCACCCATTTTCAACAGGATCGCCGCCAGAACCACCGAACCGGCCGTCGGCGCCTGAACATGTGCATCCGGAAGCCAAGTATGCACCGGCCACATCGGCATTTTCACCGCAAAACTGGCAAAAAACGCGAGGAACATCAGGGTTTGCATACCGCCGACAATTGGCACGCCCAGTATGGTAAACCCGTCTGACGAGAATTGGTGGTTCATCAAGGTCGGTATATCCGTGGTGCCCGCGTCGGCGAACATCGCCACCATCGCAACCAACATCAAAACCGACCCAAGGAAGGTATAGAGGAAGAATTTGAACGACGCATAAATACGTTCTTTGCCGCCCCAGATCCCGATAATCAGGAACATCGGGATAAGGCCCGCCTCGAAAAACAGATAAAACAGCACCAGATCAAGCGCCATAAACACGCCAAGCATCAGGGTTTCGAGCAGCAGGAACGCAATCATATATTCTTTGACGCGTTTGTCGATGTTCCACGACGCGGCAATGGTCAGCGGCATCATGAATGTGGTCAACATCACAAATAGAACGCTGATCCCGTCAACGCCCATCTTGTATTGCATCCCCAACAGCCAGCTATGTTCTTCAACATACTGAAATCCGGTATTGGAAGGGTCAAATTCCGCCAGAATGAACAGCGACACCAGAAACGTCATACCCGTGGCGATCAGTGCCACCCATTTGGCATTGCGATGCGCCGCGGCATCATCGCCCCGCAAGAACACCAACAATATCAGGGCCGCGGCCCCGGGTATAAAGGTTACGATGGAAAGCAAGTTATCCATTATTGCGCGCCCCCAGTAAGCGTCATCCAGGTGATCAGAACCGTAATTCCGATGACCGTGGCCAGTGCGTAAGTAAAGATATATCCGGTCTGCATCCGGCCTGCGAGGCGGGTGAAAAAGGGTATAATCCCCATCGCAATCCCGTTCAGAGTGCCATCAATCACCTTGCCATCGCCACGTTTCCACAGGAAGGTGCCGATCGCCTTGGCCGGACGAATAAAGATATAGTCGTAAATCTCGTCAAAATACCATTTATTGAGCAAAAACAAATACATCGGCCGTTGATGTTTGGCCAGCGCCTTGGGCAGTGCCGGATTAACAATGTAGAACCAATAGGCAAACAAGAAACCGATAATCATCGCAATGAACGGGCTGATTTTGACCCAGACCGGCGCTTTGTGCGCTTCATCCATCACGTTATTTTCGGACCCCATGTAAATCGCGCCAACTGGTGCGGCTGCCATATGTTCCCCGGCAGTATCTGCAACAGCATCCTCGGCCTCTGCCGCGCTACCATGGCCCGTATTTGCGGTGTCATCGGTGGCGGTTTCTTCGCTGGAAACATGGGCTTCGATGCCAAAGAACGCATTAACTTTATTGTGATCCCCGAAAAAGCTCCCGTACCAAATCATCCCGGAAAATACGGCCCCAAGCGCCAGAACACCAAGCGGCACCAGCATGACCAGCGGGCTTTCGTGGGCATTGTCATGGGTGTGTTTGTCGCCCCGCGCACGCCCGTAAAATGTCATGAACATCAACCGCCAGCTATAAAACGAGGTGAACATCGCCGCGATTACCAGCATCCAGAAACCATAGCCACCGGCAGTGCCCGCAAAGGCGCTTTCGATAACCGCGTCCTTGGACAAGAACCCGGCAAATCCGATTGTGGTAAGCGGTATCCCGACACCGGTGATTGCCAATGTCCCGATCATCATCGCCCAGAACGTATAGGGGATCTTTTTACGCAAATTACCATAATTGCGCATATCCTGTTCGTGATGCATCGCGTTGATCACGCTACCCGCGCTCAAAAACAACATGGCCTTGAAAAATGCGTGGGTAAGAAGGTGGAACAAAGCCACCGAATACACCCCGACACCCGCCGCCACAAACATATAGCCGAGCTGCGAACAGGTCGAATAGGCGATGACGCGTTTGATATCGTTTTGAACCAACCCAACGGTGGCGGCAAAAAACGCCGTGCTCGCGCCGACAAAGACGATAAATTGTTTGGCCTCGGGCGCGTATTCAATCAATGGCGACATCCGGATTACCAGAAAAACCCCCGCCGTTACCATGGTCGCCGCGTGGATCAGCGCCGAAACCGGCGTTGGCCCTTCCATCGCGTCGGGCAACCAGGTGTGCAAAAATAACTGCGCCGATTTCCCCATCGCCCCGATAAACAACAGCACCGCTATGAGGTTGGCCGCATTCCATTCGCCCCACAGGAAACTCAACTGCGTATTGGCCAATTCTGGTGCCGCCGCAAAAACATCATCAAGCTTGATACTATCTGTTAGATAAAACAGCCCGAAAATCCCGAGAGCAAAGCCGAAATCCCCAACCCGATTGACTACAAACGCCTTGATCGCCGCGGCATTCGCGCTTGGCTTGCGATAATAGAACCCGATCAGAAGATACGAGGCAACCCCGACGCCTTCCCATCCAAAGAACATCTGAACAAGATTGTCAGACGTCACCAGCATCAGCATCGAAAAGGTGAAAAACGAAAGATACGCAAAAAAGCGCGGTTTATAACTTTCGCCCTCTTTCCATTGCGGATCTTTGTCCATGTAACCAAATGAATACAGATGCACGAGGGCAGAAACCGTGGTGACCACGATCAACATCGTCGCTGTGACCCGATCGAGACGGATGCCCCAATCGGTGCTCAAAGAACCGCTTTCTATCCAGCGCATCAACACAATATGCGTGGTGCCGCCATCGTGACCAAGGAAAACGACCCAGCTAAGGAGCGCCGATAAAAACAGCATCCCCGTAGTGATCCACTGCGCTGCCGTCTCGCCGATGAACCGCCAGCCAAAACCGGCAACAAGGGCACCGATGAGCGGCGCGAACAGGATTATTGTGACCATTGTCTTTAGCCCTTCATCACATTGACATCTTCAACCGCGATCGACCCGCGGTTTCGGAAAAACACCACCAGAATAGCCAGCCCGATGGCGGCCTCGGCGGCGGCGACCGTGAGAACGAACAGGGTAAACACCTGCCCGACCAGATCGCCGGAATAACTCGAAAACGCCACCAGATTGATGTTCACCGCCAAAAGCATCAGCTCAATGGACATCAACAGGATGATCACGTTTTTACGATTGAGAAACAGGCCAAAGATGCCGGTCACAAACAATGCGGCGGCAACGCCCAGATAATGTTCAAGTCCGATCATGGTCACAATCCCTGCCCTGGTTTCACGTCAATATTCTCCATCGCTTCTGCCGGATCACGCCACATTTGCTGCAACACATTCTGCCGTTTGATATCTTTGCGATGCCGCAACGTGAGCAAAATCGCCCCGATCATCGCCACCAGCAGGATCAACCCAGACAACTGGAACAACAGGAAATATTTGTCATAAAGCAACAACCCTAGAGCCGCCGTATTGGTCACATCTTCCGGTGTAACCGCCCCGCGCGCCGCCTCGGCTGTTTCGGCCACTTCCCAGGCCCCGATCGCAATGCCGAGCTGCATCAAAACCACCACACCGATCAACAGGGCCAATGGCATATAGCGTGCCATTTCGGCCTTGAGTTCGGCAAAATCGACATCGAGCATCATCACCACAAACAGGAACAACACCGCCACCGCGCCGACATAGACAATGATCAACAACATTGCCACGAATTCGGCACCGAGCAACACAAACAACCCCGCCGCCGACAAAAATGCCAAAATCAGCCACAAAACCGAATGAACCGGATTGCGCGAAATCACCGTCATCAATCCGCCCAAAAGCGTGCTGATCGCGAACATGTAAAAGGCCAAAACCACCAGCGTCATGTCATATCGTCCTTCTTGTCATCGGTCTTTTTCATACAATCGTTCATCTGTAAGGCGCGTCCATTTCAAGGTTGCGGGCGATCTCGGCTTCCCAACGATCCCCGTTTTCAAGCAGCTTGGCCTTGTCGTAATACAGCTCCTCGCGGGTTTCGGTCGAAAATTCGAAATTCGGCCCTTCGACGATGGCATCCACCGGGCACGCTTCCTGACAAAACCCGCAATATATGCATTTGGTCATATCAATGTCATAGCGCGTGGTGCGCCGGCTGCCGTCTT
>JAUZRV010000254.1 GCA_030950105.1 Rhodobacterales bacterium
ACTTGCGCGCCAGTAGACGTGGCCCGCGCGACTATAACACCCAATAACGGGGTGTCGTTGATCGGTTCCAGCAGTTTGTCCCGCCCGTTCATGCGCGCGGATGCACCGGCGGCGAGGATAAGGATGGCTAAATGGTTCATCGCACCAGTTTAGCCGCGCATGCGGGTGCCGTCAGCATCAAAAAGCGGTTTGGTGATCAGGCGCGCGGGGCGTTTTTCGCCGAGGATTTCAATCTCGACCTCTAGGCCTTCTTTTATCTGGTCAACGGGCAGGAACCCTTGAGCGATGGAGAGGTTTAGGTGGTGGGAATAGCCGCCCGAGGTGCAGAAACCTTGGACCTTGCCATCGAGCCATATGGGTTCGTAAGCGACGATATCGGCATCATCGGCTTCAACCACAAAGGCGCAGAGTTTGCGGGCGGGACCGGTTTCGCGGGTTTTTTCCGCCGCCGGTCGCCCAATAAAATCGGTGGTTTTTTTGAAGCTTATGAAACGGTCAATGCCGGTTTCGGCGGCCGTATAATCGGGGGAATATTCCCGCAACCAGGCGCCAAACAGTTTATCAAGGCGCAAGGACATCATCGCGCGCATCCCGAACGGACGCATGCCCAAAGGTTCGCCAGCGGTCCATAAAACATCCCAAAGCGCGCGTTGCGACAACAAATCACAGTAGATTTCATAGCCGAAATCGCCGGTATAACTTACCCGTTGCACGAGGCAGTCAACCATGCCGACAGTGACGCGGCGCACGTCCATGAACTTCATATCCGAGATGTCCTGACGGGTGCAGGCGGTGAGAACGTCCTTGGCGCGCGGGCCGGCGATCTGAAACCCGGTGAGAGTGTCCGAGATGTTTTCAACGCTGACATCCGCCGCAAGATGTTGGTTGAACCAGCGCATATGAACCGCCTGCGCGCCATAGGACGCGGTGAGTTGGAATTCGGTTTCCGACAGGCAAGACACGGTGAAATCACCGGTAATGCGACCGGAAACGGCGAGCATCGGGGTGAGCGACAGGCGGCCTTGTTGTGGAATACGCCCCGCCATAATGCGGTCGAGCCATGCCCGCGCACCGGTCCCTTTGACGCGGTATTTGCCGAAATTATGGACTTCGTTGATGCCAACAGCACCACGCACCGCGGCGACTTCGCGGGCGGTGGCATCCCATGCGTTGGAGCGGCGAAAAGACGGGGTTTCATAGCGCGGTTCGTCGTTTTGGGCAAAATAATTGGCGACTTCGAGGCCGTATTGTTGGCCCCAGACCGCGCCCATTTCGGTGAAAATGTCATACATCGGCGTGGTTTTGAACGGGCGCGCGGCGGGCAATTCCTGATTCGGGTAGACCACGGAAAACCGGGTTTGGTAGTTCTCGACAACTTTGGCGTTGGTATAACCCGAGGTGATCCACGGGCCATAGCGCGCCACATCCATCGCCGTGACATCGCGTTCACATTCGCCGGTGATGATCCATTGCGCGAGCATGAGGCCAACACCGCCGCCTTGGGAAAAACCGGCCATGACGGCGCAGGCCGACCAATAATTGCGCAAACCAGGGATCGGCCCGACAAGCGGGTTGCCGTCGGGGGCAAAGGTAAACGGGCCGTGAATGACCGATTTAACGCCGGCGCGCTCAAGCACCGGATAGCGACGATAGGCGAATTCTATCGAGGCCTCTATTTTGTCGAGATTGTCATGCAGCAATTCGTGGCCAAAATCCCAAGGGGTGCGATCGACCGACCACGGTTTGCAGGTTTGTTCGTAAAATCCGATGCATAGGCCGCGGCCTTCCTGACGGAGATAGCTTTCTCCGCCGGGGTCCATGACGTGCGGGTGTTCGGTGTCGCGCTGGTAAATTTCCGGAATATCATCGGTGACGATATACTGGTGTTCCATCGGAAGTAGCGGCAGATAGACACCGGCCATTTGCGCCACTTCGCGTGCCCAGAGACCACCGGCATTGACGACGTGTTCTGCGTGAATGGTGCCCTGATCGGTGACCACATCCCACGTGCCGTCGGGGCGTTGGTTGGTTTCAACGACTTTGGTGTGGGTTTCAATGGTGGCGCCGCCAATTTTGGCAGCGCGGGCATAGGCGTGGGTGGTGCCGGAAGGGTCAAGATGCCCGTCAAGCGGATCATATAGCCCGCCGATAATGCCGTCGATGTTGGTAACCGGCGCAATTTTGGCGATCTCGGCAGGGCTGAGAATTTCGGTATCGAGGCCCATATAGCGGTGCTTTGCCCGCTCGGCGAGCAGCATATCAAAGCGTTCCTGCGTGTCGGCAAGAGTGACGCCGCCAACGTGGTGCAGACCACAGGACATGCCGGTGATTTCTTCAAGTTCTTTATAAAGACCAATGGTATAACCCTGAAGCGCGCACATATTTGTGTCGCCGTTTATGGTGTGAAAACCGCCCGCAGCGTGCCAGGTGGAGCCACTGGTAAGTTCGGAACGTTCAAGCAGCATGACGTCGGACCAGCCGAGTTTGGTCAGGTGATAAAGAACGGAACAGCCGACGACGCCGCCGCCGATGATGACGACACGGGTGGTGGTTTTCATAGGGTGTCTCCTGAAAGGATTGTTTGTGATAAGGTGCAAATACCGCAACGGTGTCGCGCGTTCGTTTGCGACGTAAATTGTCGGAAACAGTCGCCGTTTGGGCGCGAACGGGCCATTTTAGGATCAAAAAAACGAGGGATAAAGCCGTGACAAACGTAAAGGCATTGATGGGTCAAGCCGTAGGATTGGCGGCAGGGTTGGCGGCGCTTTTTCTGCTATTACTAGGGGCCGTAACACCATTGTCAGCGGCTCCAGAGGCGTATAATTTTGATAAATCAGCTTCGAAAATCGACTTTATTTACCAACTTAACGGCAATGAGATAAAGGGGCGGGTGCCGGTATTGGCGGCCAATATCGTGCTTGATTTTGATCGGATTGGTGCGTCTTCAATGGCCATTACCATGGGAATGGCACAGGTGCGCGCCGGGGTTTTCGTCGCCACAGAGGCGATAAAATCTGAGAGTATTTTGAATACGGCCGCTTATCCGCAAGCGGTTTTTGTCAGTCGCAAGGTCAAACAAATCCGGAACGGGGCGGTGATCACAGGGGATCTGACCTTGCGCGGGGTGACACGGGAATTGCAGATGATGGCGCGGTTTTTCCGCCAGCAGGGCACAGATCCCGAGGACCGTTCGCAGTTGGTATTAAAGGTGCGTGGCGGTTTCAGCCGGCGTGATTTCGGGATTACCGGCTATCCAGATCTGGTAGGCGACCGGATAGATCTCGATATTCTGGTCTATATCAACCGTCGTTAACTGTGTCGGATTGCGCCCCGAGATGTTGACCAATTTCGGCCATTGAGCGGATAACTATTTCGGCCTTTTTGCCAAGATCCGTTAATGAATATTCGATTTTGGGGCGCCCCACGGCAATTTATACCCTAAAAGCGCATTGGGATCGGTGTCGGCAAGGACGTAAAAGCCACAGACACAAGATTTGGCGCGCAAGGTCAACGAGATGTCGGGAACGCGCTATATACCGTCGCGATAACGCCGCACAGTGAGGGCGAAGTTGCATTTTTGAGGGAAAAACCATGCGCACCCATGCCCAAGCCGTCGTTATCGGGGGCGGTCTTATTGGCTGTTCGATCTTGTACCATTTGGCGAAACTGGGGTGGCGTGATGTTGTGTTGCTTGAGCGCGACGAGTTGACCAGCGGGTCAACATGGCATGCGGCGGCCAATATTCACGGGCTGCATGACAGCACCAACATTTCACGGATTCAACATTATACGATGAACCTGTATAAAGAACTCGAGGCCGAAACCGGCCAGAGTTGCGGGGTGTATCAGGCCGGAAGTTTGTATTTGGCGCAAACCGAGGAGCGCGAAAATCAATTGCGCCTTCAGGCGGCCAAAGCGAAACTTTACGGGATGAATTTTTACGAGGTGACGCGCGACGAGGCCGAGAAATTGCACCCGTTGGTGAATTTTGACGGTATTCGCTGCGTCATGTTTGAACCGGATGGCGGCAATGTCGATCCAAGCGGTGTGACCCACGCCTATGCGGCGGGCGCGCGCAAGATGGGCGCGGAAATCATCCGGTTTTGTCCGGTAACGGCCACGCAGCCACAGCCCGACGGCACCTGGATTTTCGAGACACCCAAGGGCAATATCGCGACCGAATGGGTGATCAATGTGGCAGGGTTGTGGGGGCGCGAAGTGGCGGCCATGGCGGGGATTGAATTGCCGTTGATCCCGACCGAACACCAGTATTTTGTGACCGAAACCATCCCCGAAATTGCCGCGATGGACACGCGGTTACCATCGGTGGCGGATCGTGACGGGGAATATTATTTGCGTCAGGAAGGGCAGGGCCTATTGGTTGGGGCCTATGAAAAGAACATGAAATTCTGGGCGGAAGACGGCACACCGCCGGGGTTTGGCCATGAATTATTTGCCGATGATCTTGAACGGATCGAAGACAATATGATGCGCGCGATTGATCGGGTGTCGGTGGTTGGCGAGGCCGGTATCAAGCGGGTGATCAACGGGCCGATGATCTGGTCGCCGGATTCAAATGTGTTGTTCGGGCCGGTGCCGGAACTGTCGAATTATTTCTGTTGTAACGGGATTATTCCGGGGTTTTCGCAATCGGGCGGCATGGGGTTGATGTCGGCACAGTGGATCATCAACGGCGAAAGCGATTACGACATGTTCGCGTGGGATATGGCACGGTTCGGGTCATGGGCGGGCAAGGAATTTACCAAGGCGCGGGTGCGCGATCAGTATCAGCACCGGTTTAGCATCCATTTCCCCAACGAAGAACGCAGCGCAGGGCGGCCGGCGCGGGTGCGGCCGATTTATGAAATGCAAAAGGAAATGGGCGCGGTTTTCGGGCTTAACTACGGCTGGGAACATCCGTTGTGGTATTCTGATACCCAAGGCACAGTGGATACCAACGGGTTTAGCCGCCAGAACTGGTGGGCGCCGGTGGGGGAAGAATGTAAGATGCTGCGCGACCGGGCGGGCATTATCGACATTTCGAACTTTGCCAAATACCGGGTGAAGGGCGAGGGGGCGAGCGATTGGTTGAACGCGGTTTTTGCCAATAACATGCCCAAAGCCACCGGGCGGTCGTGTTTGACGCCGTTGATCGGGGTGCGCGGCGGTATTGCCGGTGATTTTACTGTGACCAAATTGGCCGAGGATGAATTCTGGGTGGTGGGATCGGGGATTGCCGAGCGCTATCACCAGCGGTTTTTCAAGCAGGTTCCGTTGCCGGAAGGCACCACATATCAAAGCCTGACCGAGAGTATTTGCGGGTTTAATGTGGCGGGGCCAAAATCGCGCGAGATGTTACAACGGATGACCAATGCATCGCTGGCGACGGCGGACTTTCCATTCATGCGCTCCAAGCGGATCGAACTGGGCGGGGTCGCGTGTTTGGCCATTCGGGTGTCGTTTACCGGAGATCTGGGGTGGGAACTCCATTGTGCGGTCGAGGATCAGGTGCGGCTTTATACGGCATTGTTGGAAGCCGGCAAAGAAGTCGGCGCGGGACCGGTTGGCGGGCGGGCCTTGATGTCGCTGCGCATTGAAAAGGGCTATGGCAGTTGGTCACGGGAATATTCGCCGGAATATTGGCCGCAAGAAGTGGGGCTTGACCGGCTGTGCAAGATGGACAAGGAATTTTTGAACAAAGCGGCCGTTGCCGAGACTCTGAAAAACCCTGCACGCGAACAGATGGTTTTGTTGCATATTGACGTTGAAAACGCTGATGCGACCGGAGGTGAGCCGATTTTCAAGGACGGCGTTGGCATCGGGCGGGTTACATCGGGCACCTATGGCTATAGCGCCGGGATGTCGCTTGCGCTCGGGTTTGTGAAGGATGCGCAAGCGGGGGACGAGGTCGAGGTTTATGTGTTGGGGCGGCCTCACAAGGCGCGGATTCTGCATGAGCCGCCGTTTGATCCCAAGGGCGAGAAATTGCGGGCGTAAAGTCAATTTTTTTACGGGATGTAGAAGGAGAAAATCTGTGAGGGAGTGTTTATTGGCTGGCGCACGTAAAAATTGCACAGCAATATTGAAATGACCGCATAAAGACCTAGCCCGAATTATTCATCAGCCTCCGGGTATTTCCTTCCGGCGCACTGGATCGGCC
>JAUZRV010000255.1 GCA_030950105.1 Rhodobacterales bacterium
CGCGGCATCAGCCGCCCGAACACCCCCAGATATCAACCTTCAACGCACACTCTAAACTCAGTTCAAAACGCCGCCGTCAACCCGGCCGATCCAGTGCGCCGGAAGGAAATACCCGGAGTCTGATGAATAATTCGGGCTAAGCAATCCCGCCGACGCCCCGCGCCTGCTTGGGTTGACCAGCTATGATTGGGCGGTCATCTCGATTATCCTTGCCATTGTTCACCAGATCATCGTGGCCTTGGTGTTCCGTTTACAGCTTCATCGCAATATAATGTCCCGCCTGTTCGGGTCCCGCGATATGACGGTTTGGGCTGTGATCTTCCTGCCGCAACTCGCCGCGCGCCCGCTCACCACAATCATGGCAGGGTGGGCCGATACCACGGCGATCACCGGCTTGCGCATGGCCGAAATCATCCCCGGTATAGCGTTGGTTCTGGTGGCGCTCTGGGCGATGTATTCGGTTCTGTTCTACTTTACCCTGCCCCGTGCATTGGGGGGCGATCATTTTCGGGATGAGATTGTGGAAATGCCTCTCGTGCGGGTCGGTGCGTTTAAATACACCGACAACGCCATGTATGGTGTGGTTTTCCTTGCGTTCTGGGGTATCGCGCTGCTGTTTGGATCATGGAACGCATTGGTCGTGGCGCTGTTTCAACACGCCTATATCTGGGTGCATATGTATTGCACCGAAGCCCCCGATATGGCGCGCATCTATGCCGATTCGCCGGATGTTTGACCTCACTTGCGGCAAGGTCAAAGGCGTTTCTGCCTACATCAAATCAGGGAATGTGGCGAAGCGCGCACCCCCTATCAGGGTCGTGGGCCTTTCGCGTTCAATTCGCGGTTCTAATTGAACGCGAAAGGCTTTAGACGACAGCAACCCAACCGCAGGAGAAAACCATGCCCTCTGATGATCGTCTCATTGTCGCCCTTGATGTTCCCAACGCTCTTGAAGGGCTGGCATTGGCCGAAAAACTCGGGGATAGCGTGTCGTTTTATAAAATCGGCCTTGGCATGTTGACCGGCGGCGGGCTTGCCCTTGCCAATGAACTCAAATCCGAACTGGGCAAACGTATTTTCCTCGATATGAAACTGTTTGATATCTCGGCCACGGTCGAATCGGCGGTGCGCGGGTTGGCGCAATTTGATCTCGATTTTCTAACGGTGCATGGTGATCCCCATGTGGTGCGCGCCGCCAAGGAAGGCGTCGGCGGCAAGGATATGAAAATCCTCGCGGTCACGATCCTGACATCGCTTGACCGCTCCGATCTTGATGCCGGTCTGATCAAAGCCGGTGATATTCCCGATCTTGTGGTTGAACGTGCCAGTCGCGCATTCGAGGCGGGTGCAGACGGTATTATCGCCTCGCCACAAGAGGCCGCGATGATCCGTGCGCTGCCAATCGCCAAGGGCCGTCTGATCGTGACCCCCGGTGTGCGTCCCGTCGGGGCCGCTTTGGGTGATCAAAAACGCGTCGCAACACCGGCGCAGGCGATTGCCGACGGGGCCGATCATATTGTAGTAGGGCGTCCGGTCTGGCAGGCCGCCGATCCATTGGCCGCGGCCACTGCCATTCTATCGGAGCTGAATTCGGCTCAGGCGGTAAACCCGAACCGAACATAAACCTTAATATCCACCCTTGCGGCGGCTTTCCGGGAGGCCGGCAATTTTGCCACCTTGCTTGGACGGATCACCGGGGAACAACTCATAAAGGTCGCCCTGTTTGATCTTTTCGCCCCACGCCGCCGACATTGCTTTTACGATTGTGCGGGTGTTGGGCTGGGTCTGGTTATTGTCGAAATATTCTTCACGCAGAAAGTTGATCACATCCCAATGGCGATCAGAAAGATCAATATGATCGGCTGTCGCCATGTGCCGCGCTATATCTTCGCTCCAATCTTCCTGATTGGCCATATAACCGGCTTCGTTGGTTTCGATTGTGTTTCCGTCAAATTCAAATGACATGTCGGCTCTCCCGTCTTGTTCTGCTTTCATTCATACATTCAACAATCATAATACTTGATTTTATCAGCTTTGCCTAGGGAGGATTCCCGCCTGCGATAAATAGTCCGTTAACTGATTGCAAAAATACGGTATCGCCAATTTCCGCGCGCAATAGTCATGCGGATCAATCAGTTCCCAACCTTGGCCCTCATCGCCAAATACAATGTCATCTTGGCGCGCTTCCGGTAAATGTGCGGCAAAAAACCAGAAACGCCCGTTCGAT
>JAUZRV010000256.1 GCA_030950105.1 Rhodobacterales bacterium
ACGCGGCATCAGCCGCCCGAACACCCCCAGATATCAACCTTCAACGCACACTCTAAACTCAGTTCAAAACGCCGCCGTCAACCCGGCCGATCCAGTGCGCCGGAAGGACATACCCGGAGTCTGATGAATAATTCGGGCTAGAACAATAGGAATGATCTGGCGCAACACAAGTCCGCTGGCAAAACAGTTTTCTCAGGTTGCTGAGATCGTCCGTTTATCTGCGGGGGCTTTCCACACAAGGCGAGAGTGTCCTGTCTTCTGTGTTTGAGTAATTTGGTCCATGCTTCTGCAACGAAGGAGCATGACAAAGATGACAATTTCCAAGGACATATTTGACCAACTTCTTGACGGTGTGCAAAACGCCGACGACTTGCTTGGTGAACACGGGCTGATGAAGGATTTGAAGGTCCGATTGATGGAACGGATGCTGGGCTTGTGGGTCGCGGCCAATGCCCCTCTCGGGCATTTTCCAAATGCCCTGCCGGTCAGTGAGGTGCAAGGTTCTGGCTTTCCATCATGCCTTTCATGGTTTGCATGCAAACCATTGCCGGGCAATGGACGGCCTGAAAGGCATCCCCTGATGCGATCAATGCAGCTTTCCCGGACACCACAGCCCGCAACCAATTCTCTATCCTATACCCCGAACGGTTCAACAGGTGGCCCGTCAAACCTGCATGGGCTAAATTCCATACACAGAGTTTCGGATACTCCCGGCTATTCGCCAAGAAAACGCAGCCAAAAACAGCCTCGCAAGAGTTTCCGGGGCATTGCTATTCGGAAATCACTTTTGGTTTGGATCCCGGCACAAACAGGCCATTTGCCGGTGGGTTCACCGGCGTTACGGGCGTAACCGGGCCGGTGTTGCGACGGCGGCCACTGTCATCATCATATTCGTCATATTCGTCATATTCGTCATCTTCATCATTACTATAACCTTCGTCATCATCAGAATCACTCTCGTCACTCTCGTCACTCTCGTGGCCTTCATTACCTTCGTCACCTTCGTCTTCCCCTTCATATTCAAGCTCAATGATATCGAGTGTCGCAGGATCAATTTTGACTTCTATTTCCCGACCCGACGGGTCAAGGCCGTTAATTTCGTAGCAGCCATCATCAATTTTGATCCGGCTCACGTTCCAACCCTGCGCCTCGGCCATGGCTTGAACCGCCGCGCGCGATTGCCAGTTCGACATCGGCACATAGCAATCATCGTCGGCAAATGCGGCGCTGCCTGCTGACAGGCCAGCAAGAGATGTGGTCAACAGTAGAAATTTTTTCATTTCAGGGTTCCCGACTGGAGGTGTGTTATGGGTAATATGCGCCGATTTCCTGACGAGAACCTGAAGGGTTTTTCGGTTTTCGCTTCAGGTAACCGTCAGCTTCGTGCAAGATAAAGGCGCGGGCGCGCTGTGGCGTAAAGACGGGACAAAACGATGCGGGTTTTATTGATCGAGGACGATAATGTGCTGGGCGCCGGTGTGCGCGACCAGATCAAGGCCGAAGGCCATTCGGTGGATTGGGTCACACGTCTGGACGAGGCGGGTGATTATCTGGCGAGTGCGGTCTATGACCTAATTCTGCTGGACCTGATGCTGCCGGACGGGCGCGGCATCCCTTTTTTGCGAAAGCTGCGCAAAAAGGGGGATGTTACACCCGTAATCATTTTGACCGCTCTGGATCAAATCAGTGACCGGATCGAGGGGCTTAATGCCGGATCTGACGACTATATGGTGAAACCGTTTGATTTGTCCGAACTCTCGGCACGACTTGCGGCTGTGGCGCGCCGGTATACGGGCAATCCCAATCCGTTGATTGCAATTGGCGCTCTGGAAATTGATCTGGCGGCGCGCACCGTGCACAAAAACGGCAAAAGGGTGTCCCTTACCGCGCGTGAATGGGTGCTGTTCGAGGCCTTCTTGCAGCATCCGGGGCAGATATTGTCGAGGATCCAACTGGAAGATAAACTTTATGCCTTCAACACCGAAATCGAAAGCAACACGATTGAGGTCCACATAAGCCGCCTGCGCAAGAAGCTCGAGAAAAATACCATCGAAACCGTGCGTGGCATGGGCTATCGACTGGGTGATGTTACGTGAAAATGCGTTTGCCAAATTCGTTGCAAGCGCGGCTGGCGCTGGTCATCAGTCTGGGTGTGGCCACACTCTGGGTCATTACAACACTGATCACCACAGCAACCATACGGCAGGAAATCAACGAGGTATTCGACAGCGCGCTTGAAGAAACCGCGCAGCGAATCCTGCCGCTGGCCATTCAGGATCTGTTTGAAGGGGAAGACGACGGAACCGAACAGTTGATTATGACCCTGCGCGAGCATGACGAATTTTTGACCTATCTGGTGCGCGATGCCCAAGGCCGGATTTTGTTGCGCTCGCATGACGCCGATATCCGCGATTTTCCGCCATTTCAAAAGACCGGATTTGTGCAGACAGCCACCCACCGGCTTTATTATGACGCCGCGCTGCAAGGCAGTTTTACCATCGCCATCGCCGAACCAATGGATCACCGCAACGAGGTGACGAAGGAAACCT
Organism: Rhodobacterales bacterium; assembly: GCA_030950105.1. Taxonomy (GTDB): domain Bacteria; phylum Pseudomonadota; class Alphaproteobacteria; order Rhodobacterales; family Rhodobacteraceae; genus JAUZRV01. The sequence continues at coordinate 2,550 of JAUZRV010000256.1, forward strand.
TGATAGCGCTGGGTATGCCGTTGTTAATTCTGTTGCCGCTTACACTTGGCGGAATCTGGATTTTGGTGCGCCTGATGTTACAACCTTTACGGGGATTTCGCGCACAGTTGGCCACGCGCGACGGGCATGATCTGACGCCGGTCGATCTCGGCGGTTTACCCGATGAAATTATACCCGTCGCCGAAGCCGTAAACGCCCTGTTGCAACGTCTTCAACGCACCCTTGCCGCCGAGCGAAATTTTGCTTCGAACGCGGCGCATGAATTGCGCACCCCGATTGCGGGGGCGCTGGCGCAAACCCAAAGATTGCTTGCGGAAACGGGCGACCAAGGAACCAGCAAGCGCGCGACGGAAATCGAAATTTCCCTGAAACGGCTTGGGCGGTTGTCAGAAAAATTGATGCAGTTGGCGCGCGCCGAAGGGGCCAATTTGCGAACTGAAACCATGTGTGACCTTGCCCTGGTTTTGAAGATGGTCGCCGATGATTTTGCCAATTTGGACAGGGCGGCGCAATTGGTTCTGGATTTACCTTCCGGGCCGGTAATGGCAAATATCGACGCAGATGCATTTGCAATCGTCGTGCGTAATTTGTTGGAAAATGCGTTGCGACACGGGCAAAGCGCCGAACCAGTTTATGTCACTTTACACCCTGACGCCACCCTCCATGTGGTCAACGCCTGTCCTGTTGTTCCACCGGAAACACTTGAAAACCTGACCCGGCGTTTTAGCCGTGGCAACAGCAATGCCATGGGCAGCGGGTTGGGATTGGCCATTGTTCAGATCATAACAAAAGGTATCGGCGCGACAATCGACATTCGGTCACCTGCGACCGGCCGAATTGACGGCTTTGAGGCCATTATACGGTTTCCCAACGATTAGGTTTTGCGACCAATCCCGATGCCCGCAGCCATGCGGTTTCCGTAAACATTGCAAAGTTCAGGTAATGTTTTGGGATACAGCGACCCGTAAGAGTCCCCAATAGATTTTGGCAAACCTTAACAGAATGGACATGAAATCCGTTGTTCGCGCCTAAACCCTGCAAAAAGGCGGGTTATATAGTGTAGTGCCCGAGGTATGCCGGTTCGTGGGGCCGATTTACGACGATACTGGATTTAAAACGCAAGAGTGCAGGGTATTCGGGAGGATGAATTGGCCCCATTCCGAGCGCGAAACGAAACTGTTCCCTTTGGCAAACACGCGCTGATGCACGTTTGGAACTTGAGATTCAATTAGCAACGCACTTTCGATTAAGCCTTATTTCTGTGGGAAATACGGTGGTGACCTGTAGGATTTAAGCGTATAGTCGCCATGCGGAGTGCCGCCCAATTCTCCCTGAATTTGGCATTTTGAAAACCCCTTCTAAAAGAAAACCCATCAGCCGTGGGCCAGGGCGGATCAATTGGATTTTGTTCACTAAACCGTCTAAACTTGCGCACTATAAGGCCTGTCAAAAGCGCCCGAAACAGGCCGCGCCACTTGGGTTTAGGCACATATACCTCCAGCTTATTGTTCAGATTTTCCACACCTATAAGCAGGTAAAAAACGTTCACCCCCCCCATGCTTTGACTTTCCATATTGTCGAGCGCGCAAGGAGAATCCCAATGACCGACCAATCCAATATCCGCGGAACCAAAAGCAACGATCAACTGACAGGAATGGCCGGGGACGATAAAATAAACGGTCGTGCGGGTGACGATCTTATCATGGGCGGCGCGGGCAATGACGAACTTGAGGGCGGTAAAGGCAACGACACCCTGAACGGCGGCACCGGCAATGATGAACTTGAGGGCGGCAAGGGCAATGACGTTCTAAATGGTGGTTCAGGTAATGACGAACTTGAGGGCGGCAAGGGCAACGATGTTCTGAATGGCGGCACCGGCGATGATGAAATTGAAGGCGGCCAAGGCAATGATGTTTTGAATGGCGGCACCGGCAATGATGAACTTGAAGGCGGCCAAGGTAATGATACGCTGAATGGTGGCGCCGGCGATGATATTCTATACGGCGATAGCGAAGAAAGCGACGACGACGCCGGCGACCATGATGAGGGCGACAGCGACGAGGGTGACGCCAGCATAAGTTATGATGATGTTCTGGACGGTGGTGCCGGAAATGATACGCTTTACGGGGGGCGTGGCAACGATACTGCCATCTATACTGCCGCAGAAAACCTGGGCGCCAGCGATGACTATTTTGGCGGATCAGGTGTCGACACCCTGGAGTTGAACCTTACCCGCGCCGAATGGTTCAATCCGGCCTTTCAGGCAGACCTCGCGGCGTATCGCGATTTTCTTGCTGCCCATACCGATGCAACTGGCGAAGCCGACGACGCAAGCTTTCAATTTACGTCGATGGGTCTTACCGCTTCTGAATTTGAAGCGATGCAACTGTTTGTGGGCGGGGTCGAACTTAGCCCCGCCAATGATCCGGTAATCGCAAACCCTGATTTTGTCACTTTGGACGAGGACGCGGGGAATGTATTGTTTGGTTCCGTGCTGGCCAATGATGTTGCGCCCGATCTTGTGCGTTCTGTGCAAGTGGTGAGCGGCCCGTCCGCTGGCACGTTGACCTTTAATACCGGCACCGACGGGAATGCAGACGGCAGTTATAGTTTTGATCCCGGTCAGGATTTCCAATATCTCGCAGTTGGCGAGAGCGCTCAGGTGAGTTTCACTTATGTCGTTATTGATGCCGATGGAGATAGCGCGCAAGCCACCGCGACGATCACCGTCACCGGTTCCAATGACGCGCCAATTGCGGTCGCCGATGTGGCCACCACCGACGAGAACGCGGCCCTCACCATTGATGTGCTGGCCAATGATACCGACCTTGATCTGAGCGACACCCACACCGTGGATGCGGTCTCGGTTCCTGCCGGTCAGGGCAGCGCGACGATTGTGGGCAATCAGCTGGTCTGGACCCCGGGCGCGGATTTTGATTACCTTGCCGTCGGCGAGAGCGCGACCGTGGTGGTCGATTACACCATGTCCGACAACAATGGCGGCACGGCCAGCGCCACCGCGACGATCACCGTTACCGGTTCCAATGACGCGCCGGTTGCGGTCGCCGATACTGTGGTGATTGATGAAAATGCAACACTGACACTGGATGTTTTGGCGAACGATACCGATGCCGATACCAACGACAGTCTGACATTGACCAACGCGACCCTGCAAAGCGGTAGTGGCAGCGTTTCCGTTGCTGGCAATCAGTTGGCCTTTAACCCGGGCAATGCCTATGATTATCTCTCGGTTGGGGAAACCGCCACGGTGGTCGTACAATATGATATTGTCGACACGCAGGGGGCAACCAGTACGGGAACAGCGACGATCACCGTCACCGGATCCAACGATGCGCCGGTGGCCTATGCCGATACCTTTACCGCCAATGAAAATCTTATTCAGGCGACGCTTAATGTGTTGGGTAATGATGTGGATGTCGATACCAACGACAGTCTTTCGCTTGATACGATTACGATCCAGCCGGGCCAAGGAACGGCAATCATCGTCAACAATATGATCCAGTGGACACCGGGGAATGATTTCCAATATCTCGCGGCTGGCGAGACCGCGACCGTGGTGATTGACTATACCATTTCGGACACCCATGGGGCGTCGTCGGGCAGCAGCGCGACCATCACAGTGACCGGCAGCAATGACGGGCCGGTGGCGCTTAGCAACACCTATGCCACCGACGAAGACACCGTGATCACCGGCAATGTATTGACCGACAATACCGGGCAGGGCGTCGATTACGATGTCGATACGTCGGATGTTCTGACCGTCACCGCGGGCACGATTACCACGGCAAACGGGGCCATTGTGACCCTTAATGCCGATGGATCGTTTGCCTATGATCCAACCGGATCGGTCACCCTTGGGGCGATGAACAACGGCGACGCGATGACCGATACATTCAACTATACCATCAGCGACGGAAATGGCGGCACCGCGACATCGGTGGCCATTATCGACGTGGCGGGGGTGAACGACAATGCAGCCCCAACAGCCATCGACGACAATCTGGATAATATTCTTAGCACATCAACGGCAGGGGTGCTGGATTTCAATCTGCCTACCAGCGTAGCGGTACAATGGGCTCCGGTTCCCGATGGATATGGGGCGAGCAGCACGTTCTCGGGGTTCAACATGAGCGCGAGCGGTGGCCCGACGCCTATTTCTCCTGCAATAGCACACGATGTTTTCTTTACAGGACCGAATTTTGGCAACCTGTTCAATAATCTCAATGAAGGTATCGGCGGCAACATGTCCTATGCCATTGTGTCGACGATAAGCGTGGCGGATGGAACTGAAGTCGATATTAGCTCTATTGATTTGGCGCGCTGGTACCCTGCCACAGGATCGCCAACTGAACTTCTCAATGCGTTTCAAGTTGAATTGGTAGGATTGCGCGACGGTGTTTCCGTGGCTAGCCAGACCTATAACCTGTCCTACAATATGACGGCTGTAAATCTTGGGTTTCAAAATGTTGATCAGCTTGAAATCATCGTAACCCATGGGGGATTGGCAAACGGTCAAGGGGTGTGGCGCATGGATAACCTCAATTTTACCAACCATACGCCGATGGTTGTTACCGAAGACGATAGCAATATTATCATCCAAAATGCCGATCTTCTGGCCAATGACAGTGATCCGGACGGGGATGTGATTTCGATTTCCGGTGTATCCGCGACAAGCGCCAATGGCGCAGCGGTGGTGCTGAACAACAATGGCACGATTAGCTACAATGCCAGCGCTTCGGCGACGTTGAATGCTTTGGCGGCGGGCGAGACCCTTGTTGATACGTTTACCTACACAATTACCGATCCGTCCGGCGAAACCAGCACGGCCACCGCTAGCGTGACCGTGCACGGGGTCAATGACGCGCCGGTAATCGCAGGCGGCGCAGCAACCGTTGCCGAGAATACTGTGCTAACAACGGATGTTCTTAATGTGTCGCCTGATGGCAGCTATGCCTTTGATCCGGACGCCAATGATACGCTTACGGTGCAAAGCGCCAGCGTTATTGCCGGGCAAGGCGTGGCAAGCATTGTCGGCAATCAAGTGGTCTGGAACCCGGGTGTGGATTATGACTATCTCGCAGTGGGCGAGACCGCCAATGTCGCGGTGGAATATTATGTTTCCGATGGCAATGGCGGCAGCACTGTTAGCTCTCTGATCCTGACAGTGACCGGCAGCAATGACGGACCTGTCGCGGTGGCCAACACCTATGCCACCGACGAAGATACCGTAATTACCGGCAATGTGTTGACTGATAATACCGGACAGGGCGTCGATTATGACGTCGATGCGTCGGATGTTCTGACCGTCACCGCGGGCACGATTACCACGGCAAACGGGGCCATTGTGACCCTTAATGCCGATGGGTCGTTTGAGTATGATCCAACCGGATCAGTCACCCTTGGGGCGATGAACAACGGCGACGCAACCACCGATACATTCAACTATACCATCAGCGACGGAAATGGTGGCACTTCAACATCGGTGGCGACGATTGATGTGGCCGGTGTCTATGACAACATGGCCCCAACAGCGGTGAACGATAATCTGGATGGGGCTTTGACAACGCTGGATTTCGTCAGCCTTGGCACAGTCCACGCCAATATTCCCAACGGATATGGTGGCTTTAACTGGTCGGCATCGAATGCATCGGGTGGGGCAGCGACCGGCTTGCAAACCGGATTTTATTATTCGTCGCCCAATCAATCGCTGGTTCATAACCATGCGGGCGCTCTCAATTCGGTGATATCCACATGGGATGGATCCGAAATCGATCTGACGAGCATTGATTTTGGTGGATTGGTCCCCGCGTATAGTGGTGTTACCGTGCAATTTACCGGATATCGTGACGGAACACTGGTGGATAGCTTCTCGATGGTTGCCGGCACCACCATCCAGACGCTGGCACTTGATTTCCAGAATATTGACGAGCTGCACATTGATACGGCCAGTTACATCAACTGGTTTATGGACAATATGGTCTTTGCCGATGGTGTCTTGCCCTCGCAGCGGGTTGAAGACGGTAGCTTTACCATTACTTCGGCTGATCTTCTGGCCAATGATACAGATCCGGAAGGCGACGTGATTTCGGTTACGGCAGTGTCGGCGACATCGGCCAACGGGGCCGCGGTGGTGCTTAATGTAAATGGCACAATTTCATATGATGCGAGCGGCTCGGCGCAACTCAATGCACTGGGTGCGGGCGAAAGTGTTGTGGATAGTTTCACCTACACAATCACCGACAGCTCTGGCGGCACCTCGACCGCGACCGCAAGTGTCACCATTCAAGGCACCAACGATGGCCCTGTGGCGGTGAATGATGTTGCCACCGTGACCGAGGACGCATCGGTTATTATTGATGTGCTGGCCAATGACACCGATGCAGACTCCAATGATGTGCTAAGCATAGCAACCGTTGATGCCACATCCGCACTTGGTGCCACTATTACGCTAAATCCGGATGGCACGGTTTCTTACAATGCTGGCGGATCGGCGCAACTTAATACATTGGCCGCAGGTCAATCGGCGATCGATACGTTTAGCTACACCGTAATCGACCCCTCTGGCCTGACGTCAACCGCAACCGCGAGCGTTACGGTTACCGGCGTAAATGACGGGCCCGTTGCCGTCGCCGACACGATGTCGACGCGTCTGGATGCGCCTGTGTTGATCGGCGTTCTAGACAACGACACCGATCCGGATACCGGCAGTGTTCTGACCCTTGTTTCGGGGGATGTTGTTTCGGGCGGCGGGAGCGTGACCCTGGTCGGTAATTTGCTTGGCTTTATACCTGACGCCTCGTTCGATCACTTGGCCGCAGGTGAAAGTGCCGCTGTGACGCTGAGCTATGTTGTCGAAGACGGCAATGGCGGATCGGCAACCGGCACGGTCGACGTTACGGTTACCGGGGCGGTCGCAGGGGCGCCGGTTACGGTCACTAGTGGGCCTGTTTATGGCGGTGCCATGGATCAGATCCTCATTGGGAATGGTGCCAATCTGTCAATAACTGGCGACTATGCCAATATGGGTAGCGGGTCGAGCGCAGGGAATGACCAGATCACGGGTTGGACAGGAAACGACATCCTTGAAGGTGATGCATCTACCGCGTCGCTTAATGCCGTCGGTAGTGTTGCCCAGGTTGTTCAAGGTGGTAACGACGCACTCAACGGCGGCGGCGGAAACGATTTCATTCGCGGCGATGTAAATCAACTTATCCTGAATGCATCTGGTGGAACCGGCACCTTTAATGGCGGGCATGATATCGTCAATGGCGACGCTGGCAACGATTCCCTTTTCGGAGATGTTGCGCAAATCGGGATCAATGGTTCGGGGGCGGCATTGGCGAATTCGACCATGAATTTGAACCTTGGCGATGATCGCATGTCCGGTGGTGACGGCGCAGATTCTATCATAGGTGACTTTGGGCAACTCGGGCTGCTCAACACGGCAGACGGCACCTTTAATATCATAGCCGGGGACGATACGATTTCGGGGGGGCTTGGCAACGATGTTGTTTACGCCGATGCGTCTCAAATCACGGCCGGTGCTGCCAATGGGCGCGAGATGAATGTGATCTTTGGCAATGATGTTGTGAACGGGGATGCCGGCAACGACAACCTTACCGGAGATGTTGGTTTCTTCAGCACGGTAAATGGCGCCAACACTGCGCCTCAGGTGTATCAATCGGGTGCGGATATCATGTTCGGTGGGGCCGGCACTGATATTCTTATCGGTGATGTTGTGAACATCTCGGTAGCAGGGGCTGCGGGGGCAGGCAGTGTTACACCTGTTACCGTTTTTGGCGGCAATGATGTGTTGCAAGGTGGCAGCGGCAATGACGCGATATTCGGCGATTTTGGCGGAGTGACCGGTGGCAACATAGTGTCGGGTAACGATACCATCGTCGGTGGTGCGGGGGATGACCTTCTGTGGGGGGATGCCGAAAATGTATCAACTCTGGGCAACTTTTCCCATGGCGCCGATACGTTTGTCTTTAGTGCCCTGGACGGGAATGATGTCATTCACGATTTCGATGATGGTCTCGACGTGATCGACATCAGCGCGATGGGCTTCAATTCAATCGCGGATTTCTCGATTGCGACAACGGCCACCGATACAACTATCGACTTTGGAAATGGCTCTATCGTGCACCTGAACGGCATAACATCTGTGCTTACCGACGCAGATTTTGTCTTTGTGTGATCTCGACATTAGGGAGACACACCAAGGCCCGTCTCCAGCATCGCCGCTTCCGAATTGAAGGAAGCGGGGGTGCTGGAGCGCGCAGGCGTGACGGGGGCAATCCGGAAAAAATGTTTCAATTTGCCGGAATTGGGCCGGAAAACTACTTTGTATCAGGGGCTTCGGCCTATGGCATGCCGAAAGCGCAGGATCAGATTTGCAGGCCTGCCTTCATCTTGATCAAGGCGTCAAAGGCGTTCAAACACCCCGAACCCGGACCTGTAACACCATAAGCTCGCCGCTTGTGAAACCAACAAGATGAGCCGGATAGTCCCATAGGGAAACTCTGAACAACATGGCTTTCGGCATGCGGAAGTTGTCGATTGCCGCTCGAGTTCACGGCACCAGCCGTTTTGCGGCCGCTTTCGCGACTGTTTTACCCCGCTCCCCTGATTTCAGGCAGACTCCGCCCTCAA
>JAUZRV010000257.1 GCA_030950105.1 Rhodobacterales bacterium
TTGCCGCAGATTGGCCAAAGATTGGGAGAAATCAATCGAGAGTTCAAAGGCATGGATACTCATCGCCCACATTCGAACTCTCACAAGGAGGATCGCAAAGCACTGACATCAATCATAAAGTATTGAATCAGCCTCTTAGATGCCGTTCGGGAGCCTCCGGCGGGGATATTTGAAGAACAAAGATACTGGTGAATTGGGAGGACGACATAGCGGGCGATCAGGCTAGATTTTTGACGGGAAATGCGTTTCGCCATGTCACAGTGATGTCGTTGACCGCCTTGATCGGATTGACGGCGATTTTATTGGCATGATTTTTATTTCCATGTTGGGGGAAATCGTAATTGGCGGCGGCGGTCGGCTATGCCGGTGCGATTCTGTTTTCAGCTCGTCATGCGGCATTGGTATGGCGATTGCTGCGGGGTCTGTCGTCGCGCTTTGGGCGGGGAACAACGAACGGGTGCGTGACGCATTTCGCGATGCTTTGCTGCTTACCGCCTTGTTTGTGGTTACTGTGGCCGCGGTATTGTTTTTTGCGCGCGCGATTACCGGTTTATTTCGAGCCACAGCATCTCCCGCGAGCTGGTTTTGCTGTTTTGTAGCCTGCTGGCCCTGGCGGTTTTACTTTAACGGGGTTGTGTTATTTGCAATGCTGGCATTTTTTTGGGCGCTTATGGTGATCAACGGCGGGAAAGGCCGACCACCAAGGGCGGGTATTGGCGTTATTTCACAACCACCGATAGGGCATTGAGGTGTTCATCGACAAAGTTGCGCTCGTTGAGCGACAGGTGTTGATGGCGTGGGTATATTGGTTTTTTTCGATCATTTAGTATAGGGCCCCAGCCGGTAGTGGTGGCAAAGAAATCGGTTGCTGCGGCCGTGCCAAATACCTGTAGATATCCCTGCGCAACGACGTCGATATAGCTAAGAAGGATGGGTTGCGCTGCGGCGGCGGCGGGGTGTTTATCATCCGGTATCGTGTAAAGGATTACATCCGGTTCATGGTCGAGTGTATGGCGCACGGAATTCTTGGCCGGTGCCCGGTCATAGGCTTGTTCGCGCATATCCAAGGCATCCCAATCAATGTCGGAACCGCCGGCAATCAACCCTTCTATAGTGCTGCTGGAATCGGGTGTCACCGAGAGAATCGCACGCGGGAACGGCGCAATGTGGCACCAGCGCCGACGCCAGCCATGCAATGTCGCAGGATGGGAGTTTTGGTAATTATGTGTTGCGCGGTTGACCAGAGACCCGTAACCGAAGAAATATGTATCTATCATGTGTGTTTTTCACCCGTTTTTGATCCATGTCATACGCGGGCGGCGAAAATATTGCCATGTCTTTAATGATCAAACGCAGAAAGGCACTCCATGCGGGTCACGAAACGAACCAATATCGCGATCAGGGTTTTGATGTATTGCGGTGTAAATTCGGGAAAACTGGTGAAGAAATCCGAGATTGCCGAATGTTGCAATGCCTCTGAAAATCACCTCGCGCAGGTTATCAACCAATTGAGCCAACTTGGTTTTCTGACCACACAACGGGGCCGCAATGGCGGGATGAATCTTGCGCGCGGGATGGATAAAATTCAGATCGGTGAAGTGTTTCGGGCGCTGGAATATGACATGCCTTTGACCGAATGTTTTGCCGATGCGGATAATACCTGTCCGCTGGTGGATGCCTGTCGGCTTCGTCAGGCGCTGACCGATGCAGCAGAAGCATTCTATGCCCATCTTGACGAAATCTGTCTGGATTCGCTGGTTTGTGGCAATCAGATGCTGTTTGATATTATGGAACCAAAGCCCTGTAATTTGCCTTCTGTTACACCGGTAACAAATGCGCCAACCCTGCAATAGGGCGGTTGATCCAGCGATAATTGTATACTAACGTGCACAAACCAGATCGGGAGAACTGAAGGGCCTAAGTTTGGCTTTTTGGTGCCGAAGGAGCAACCGCCCCGGAAACTCTCAGGCGCAAGGACCGATCCGGCAAAGAAGACTCTGGAGAGAGGCGAGAAATCGTCCGCCGAAGGGATAGCGATCTCAGGCAGAAAGACAGAGGGGGCATCATGCGCGCAGGCCATTTTCGTGGCGTCTGTGCGGTTTTGATGCCGGAATGATTTTTCATCACGGCCAATATGAAGGAGGTTTGTGATGTCTGATTTGTTGAATACACCGCTTTTTGATTTGCATGTGGAACTTGGCGCCAAAATGGTGCCGTTTGCGGGCTATGCGATGCCGGTGCAATATCCGCTCGGGGTGATGAAGGAACACTTGCATTGCCGCGAAAGTGCCGGATTGTTTGATGTTTCGCATATGGGGCAGGTGATTTTGCGACCTAAATCCGGCGATGTTGCGGATGCGGCATTGGCGATGGAAACATTGGTGCCGGTGTCGGTTGCGGGATTGGCCGAGGGGCGGCAACGCTATGCGATGTTTACCAATGATGCGGGCGGGATCATGGATGATCTGATGTTGGCCAATCGCGGTGATCATTTGTTTGTGGTGGTCAATGCGGCCTGCAAAGACGGAGATATTGCACATATGCGGGCGCATTTATCGGATGTTTGCGAGGTGGTGGAAATTACTGACCGCGCGTTGTTGGCCTTGCAGGGACCGATGGCCGAGGCGGCGATGGCGGCGCTTGTTCCGGCGGTAGCCCAGATGAAATTTATGGATGTGATCACTGTCGCCAGCGATTTTGGTGAGCTGTGGATTTCGCGGTCGGGATATACCGGCGAAGACGGGTATGAAATCTCGGTTTTGAACGATCATTCGGTGGCTTTGGCGCGCGCGTTGATCGCGGACGCGCGGGTTGAACCGATTGGCTTGGGGGCGCGGGATTCACTACGTCTTGAGGGCGGTTTGTGTCTCTATGGGCATGATATTGATGAACAAACTACGCCGGTCGAGGCCGCGTTGAATTGGGCAATTCAGAAAGTGCGCCGCACGGGTGGTGCGCGCGCCGGTGGTTTCCCGGGGGCCGAAAAAATCCTTGCGCAACTGGAATCCGGTGTGGCGCGTAAACGTGTTGGTTTGCTGCCCCAAGGGCGCGCGCCGATGCGTGAAGGCGTGGATATATTCGAGAGCGAGACCGCGCAAACCCCGATTGGCAAGGTGACCTCGGGCGCCTTTGGTCCGACCATCAAAGAGCCGATGGCGATGGGATATGTCGTGACCGAAAATGCTGATATAGGCACTGTTCTTTTTGGGGAGGTGCGTGGTAAGCGGCTTCCCGTCACCGTCACCAAAATGCCGTTCACACCGGCCAATTTCAAACGTTAAGACAGGAGAAAACAACATGAAATTTACAGAAGAACACGAATGGATCCGCATGGAAGACGACATTGCCGTGATCGGAATCACCGAACACGCGGCCACCGCGCTTGGCGATATCGTATTTGTTGAGCTGCCCGAAGTCGGCACCGAAGTCACCAAAGACGAAGACACCGTGGTGATCGAAAGCGTCAAGGCCGCGAGCGATATTCTCGCCCCGCTGGACGGCGAAATTGTCGAAGTGAACGAGGCACTGGTCGATGATCCGGGCAAAATCAACGAAGACCCGTTGGGCAATGCGTGGATCTTCAAAATGAAGGTCTCGGATATGTCCCCGATGGATGATTACATGGAAGAACCCGCCTATAACGCGATGATTTCCTGATACTTTTCTAAACAGGAGGCCCAGATGCCCTTCACCCCGACCGGATACTTACCTTATGATTTTGCCAACCGCCGTCACATCGGCCCATCCCCTGTAGAGATGGCCGAGATGTTGAACGTGGTCGGGGCCGATAGCCTTGAGGCGCTGATTGATGACACGGTGCCTGCCGCTATTCGCGCCAAAAACCCGCTTGAATTTGGTCGCGCCAAATCAGAGCGTGAATTGCTGCATTTCATGCGTGGGGTGGCGAGCAAGAACAAGGTTCTGACCTCGTTGATCGGGCAGGGGTATCATGGCACCGTGACGCCGCCGGTGATCCAGCGCAATATTCTGGAAAATCCGGCATGGTATACCGCCTATACGCCGTATCAGCCGGAAATTTCGCAAGGCCGCCTCGAGGCGCTACTTAATTATCAAACCATGATTAGCGATTTAACCGGCATGGAAACCGCCAATGCGTCGCTTCTGGATGAATCCACGGCTGCGGCCGAAGCGATGACAATGGCGCGGCGTTTGTCAAAATCCAAGGCCAAGGCCTATTTTGTCGATGTGCATTGCCATCCGCAAAATATCGCGGTGATGAAAACCCGCGCGGCGCCGTTGGATATTGAAATCGTAGTGGGTGAACCGGAAGATATTGTCGCGGCGGATTATTTCGGCGCAGTGTTTCAATACCCGGGCACCAACGGTGTTGTGCGCGATTTCACCGATACGATTGCCGGTTTACATGCGGTCAAAGCGATTGCCACGGTGATTGCCGATCCTCTGGCGCTGACTTTGCTCAAGGAACCGGCGCAAATGGGGGCCGACATTGCCGTTGGATCAACCCAGCGTTTCGGGGTTCCGGTTGGTTATGGTGGACCGCACGCCGCCTATATGGCGACGTCGAACGCCCACCGCCGCGCCATGCCGGGCCGCATTGTCGGGGTGTCGATTGATAGCCACGGCAACCGCGCCTATCGCCTTGCCCTGCAAACCCGCGAACAACATATCCGCCGCGAAAAGGCCACATCGAACGTCTGCACTGCGCAGGCCTTGCTTGCGGTGATGGCGTCGTTTTATGCGGTTTTCCACGGGCCGGAGGGCCTCAAGGCGATTGCACAACGCATCCATCGCAAGACCGTGCGTTTGGCCAAGGGCCTAGAGGCGGCGGGGTTTACCGTTGAACCCGAGGCATTTTTTGATACGATCACGGTCGAAGTTGGCCCATTGCAAGCGGCAGTGATGAAGTCGGCGGTAGACGAAGGCATCAATTTGCGCGCCGTGGGGAAAACCAAAATCGGCATTACCCTCGACGAAAGCAGCCGCCGCGCCACCACTGAATCGGTTTGGCGGGCGTTTGGCTGTGGCCACCCCGACGATGATCTGACACCGGATTATCGCGTGCCGGACAATATGCTGCGCACCACGCAATACCTGATGCATGACGTGTTTCACATGAACCGCGCCGAAACCGAGATGATGCGGTATATGCGGCGCTTGGCCGACCGTGATCTGGCGCTTGATCGTGCGATGATCCCGCTTGGGTCTTGCACGATGAAACTTAATGCAGCAGTGGAAATGATGCCGATTAGTTGGCGCGAGTTTTCAACCCTGCACCCGTTTGTGCCTGCAGATCAGGCGCTTGGCTACAAGGAAATGATCGATAACCTCTCTGATATCCTGTGCCAGATCACCGGCTATGACGCGATTTCCATGCAACCCAATTCGGGTGCGCAGGGCGAATATGCCGGTTTGCTGGCTATTGCCGCCTACCACCGCGCCAATGGTCAAGGGCACCGCAATATTTGCCTGATCCCGATGTCGGCGCATGGCACCAATCCTGCCAGTGCCACAATGGTGGGCTGGAAAGTTGTGGTAGTGAAATCGGCCGAAAACGGCGATATCGACCTCGTGGATTTCCGTGAAAAAGTCGAAAAGCATAGCGAAAACCTTGCCGGTTGTATGATCACATACCCCTCGACCCATGGCGTGTTTGAAGAAACTGTTACGGACGTTACCAAATTGGTGCATGACCATGGCGGGCAGGTCTATATTGACGGGGCCAATATGAACGCCATGGTGGGGCTGTCGCGCCCCGGTGATTTGGGCGGTGATGTAAGTCACCTGAATTTGCACAAAACTTTTGCCATCCCGCATGGCGGTGGGGGGCCGGGTGTCGGGCCGATTGGTGTCAAATCGCATTTGATTCCGCATCTTCCCGGTCATCCGGAAGTCGGCGGAGACGAGGGGCCGGTTTCATCGGCGCCTTACGGGTCTGCTTCGGTTCTGCCGGTGAGCTGGGCCTATGTTTTGCTCATGGGCGGTGAAGGTCTTACTCAGGCCACCCGGGTTGCGATCCTGAACGCCAATTACATCGCCAAGCGCCTCGAAGGGGCGTATGACGTGCTTTATAAAGGCCCCACTGGTCGTGTCGCGCATGAATGTATTCTCGATACCCGTCCGTTCGCCGACTCTGCGGGGGTGTCCGTTGACGATATCGCAAAACGTCTGATGGATGCGGGGTTTCATGCGCCGACAATGTCTTGGCCGGTGCCCGGAACCTTGATGGTGGAACCCACCGAATCGGAAACCCGCGGTGAACTTGACCGGTTTTGCGATGCGATGTTGGCCATTCGTGCCGAGATTGCCGAGATTGAGGCCGGACGCATGGATCGTGACAACAATGCCCTGAAAAATGCCCCCCACACCGTAGAGGATCTGGTGGGCGACTGGGAACGGCCCTATTCGCGCGAACAGGGGTGTTTCCCTCCCGGCGCGTTTCGTGTGGATAAATACTGGCCGCCGGTCAATCGTGTGGACAATGCATGGGGCGACCGGCATTTGATTTGCACGTGCCCGCCGATGTCGGACTATACCGACGACTAAAGTGTTTTGCATTTAATCCGAGGCACAGATTGGATGCAAAGCGCCCACAACATTAATGGGGTGTGGGCCTTTTCCATTTCCTCTGATTCAGAAAAAATACAAAAGGATTTAAATCCTAAGAGTTGGCGCGCCGGAACATGCGCGCCAACATCCCTTTTGGGGCGGGTTCAACCGGCTCAGGCAGGGCATCGGGCGGCATTTTGCTCAAGGTGTAGCGCGGCATGATCCGTTCCGGCGAACAACTACAGACCGATCCCATATTGCTTGGGTCAAATATTTTGATCATTCTGGGAAATTCAAGGTCATCAACATAAATCGCACCGCTATAGGCCATGTCGCGGCGGCTATTGATCAGGGATTTTGCGTCGGCCAATACTTGCGATAACGCGTCCTCGCCCAACGGTTTTGTCGGAACGCGCTGACCATTTTCAAACACATACCATTCCGCGTCCATCGCGGCTATTTTACCCCAAAAGGCATCCACATCCTGCCAATTTAGAAGACTGGAAAACCGGCCTTGATAATGGTGCCAATAGGCCGTGTCGGGCAACGGCGTCGTTGTGGGTTTTGCCAAGACTGCAATCCTTTTCGATAAACCCGCGTTGCTTGCTATGACGTTAGGTTTCTTTTTCGTAAAATATCCCCGTCCCGCTGCCTGACAGGGCCTGTTTCAGGCCCGAGAAGGGGAGGCATAAACGTTCTTATTCCTTGGCCCGTAAAACCTGTGCTGGTCGTGCGGTCAAAGGCCGCCATGCGAACGCCAGACTTGCGGTGAGCGTGGCCAACACACCGCCAATGACAATCGCCAGGGCCGATCCCCAGATCACCACGAAGTCGGTTTCCATAACGTAATAGCTCACCGCCCAGCCACCGGCAATGCCCGCAGCAAGCGCCACAATGGCCGCCGCCCCGCCAAGCAAGGCACTGCGCAAAGCAAAGCTCGTCAATATCCGGCCACGGGATGCGCCGAGGGTTTTTAGAACCGCTGCCTCATAGGTGCGTGATTGTTCGCCGGCCGCCGCCGCACCGATCAAAACCAGAAAACCGGTGAGCAACGTCGCTGCCGCCCCGTAAGAGATCGCCGCCGCAAGCGAGGTCAACACGCCAGACACCTGATCAATGGCATCCCGCACGCGGATCGCGGTGATATTGGGAAATGCATTGGCTATATCGCGCAAAATCGCGGCTTCGGATGCTTCGTCGGCATAAACGGTCGCAATAAAACTATGAGGTGCGCCGGCGACGGCAGAGGGGTTTAACGTCATCACAAACCCCATTTCTGCGGACGAAAAATCGACCTCCCGCAGGTTTGCGATGGTGGCGACTATATCGCGGCCAAGGATATTCACCGTTATTTCGTCGTTTAGAGAAAGCCCCATTTCAGCGGCTTCTTCGGCTGCAAAGCTCAATAATGGGGGGCCGTTGTAATCTTGCGGCCACCATTCGCCTTCGGTCAAACGGGTGGTTTCGGGCTTTTGTTCTGCATAAGTTATTCCGCGGTCTGAATGCACAACCCAGTGGTCACCGGCCACTTCGGACGCTGGGCGGCCATTGATATAGGTCACGCGCCCGCGCAGCATCGGAGCCGATTGCACACGTGTTACAGCCGGATCTTCGTCGAGCCGTTTTTGAACGGCGGGCATTTGGTCCTTCTGGATATCGATAAAGAAATAGGACGGGGCGACTTCGGGCAAATCACGCGAAATAGCATCGCGCAGATTGCCATCAATCTGTCCAACCGTGGCCAAAACCGAAAGCCCGAGACCAAGCGACAGCACAACCGAGGCTGCTTCGCCACGGGTTGCCCCAATTGCTCCAAGCGCCCAGCGAAGTGCGGGTCTTCCCCGAATGGATTTCTGGGTTTTGCGGGGGATATAGGTGATGGCAAGCGCGCATGCGGCCAACAGGGCCAAAGCGCCGGAAATGCTTCCAGCGGTCCATAATGTAAGAAAGGCCGAGCCGCTAAACCAGACGGCAACAGCCAAAAGCGCCCCGACAAGGGCAATGATTACAGCAAGGTAACGCCAAGGCGGCAGGATTTTCCCGGCAGAAAGGGCGTCCCTGAACAAGGTTGCGGCGCGAATGTCGCCGATGCGCGACAGCGGCCAAAGGGTGAAGATAAGCGCGGTCAACAGCCCATAAATCGCCGCCTCGGCCAAGGGGGCCAAATGCACCGTGAAATCGGCAGGGATGGGCAAGCGTTCACTTAACAATGGCCCAAGAACAATCGGTATTGCGCCACCAAGAACCACGCCAAAGGCGATGCCGACAAGGCTCAAGGCGCCAATTTGCAGGAAATAGGTTTGAAAAATCGTGCTGCGGTCGGCGCCAAGGGTGCGCAATGTGGCAATGACATTGGTTTTCCCCGCCAAATAAGCACGCACAGCGGCCGACACGCCCACGCCACCCACGGCAAGGCCGGACAAGCCGACCAATACAAGGAACGCGCCAAGCCGCTCGACAAACCGGGCAATATTAGGGGCACCATTACGCGAGTCGCGCCACCGAAATCCCGCATCAGGCAACGCCGTTTCGGCGGCAACCCGAAGACCGTCAAGATCGCTTTCGGGGGGCAGGGTCATGCGGTATTTGGTTGAATACAAGGATCCAGGCATAAGCAAACCGGATTTTTCCAATGCCGTCGTGGCCACAATCGTGCGCGGCCCAAGGGTAAAGCCGCTGCCGCCGCTGTCCGGTTCTTTGGTGAGGGCCGCCATCAAGGTGAATTCCTGCGTTCCAAGGGCGAATCTGTCCCCCACAGAAAGCGCAAGCCGATCCATCAGGATCTGCTTCATCACCGCACCGGACAGACCGTCACGGCCCGCAAGCGCCTGTTCTAATGGAATATCAGGCGTAAGGATAACCGTTCCAACCAACGGATAAGTGTCGTCAATTGCCTTGATCTGGGTCAGGGCGCGTTCGGTTTCTCCGTTGCGCGTGACCACCGCCATAGAGCGGAAGTCGACAATTTCCGAGGTGGTAAGGCCGTTGCTGTCGATCCACGCGCGCTCGACATCCGAGGCGAACCGATACGAGAATTCCAGTTCGGCCGCGCCGCCCAATATGGCCGCCCCTTCACGCGCGAGGCCCGCCTCGATAGACGAGCGCACAGAGCCAACGGCCGCAATCGCCGCTACACCGAGAGTGAGACAGGCAAGGAATATGCGAAATCCGCGCAACCCTGCACGCAATTCGCGGCGTGCAAATCGGGCCGCCGTTCCAAGGCTCATTGTGCGGCTTTCTGCAACGGGGCATCCACAGGGGCCGATATTTGTCCATCGTGCAGGTGAATAACCCGGTCGCAGCGCGCGGCAAGATCGTTTGAGTGGGTCACCAGCACCAATGTGGCCTTGTGGCGGTCGCGCAGATCAAACAGCAAATCAATGATCGCATCGCCATTGGCGGCATCAAGGTTGCCGGTGGGTTCATCCGCCAGCAGAATATCGGGGCGCGGGGCCAATGCGCGGGCGAGGGCCACCCGTTGTTGTTCGCCACCCGAAAGCTGCGAAGGATAGTGATCGGCGCGATGCCCAAGGCCAACAGCGTCAAGTTCCGCCGCGGCGCGGGGAAAGGCATCGCTAACGCCAGCAAGTTCAAGCGGGGTTGCGACATTTTCAAGCGCGGTCATTGTCGGAATGAGGTGAAACGATTGAAACACAATACCCATGTGATCGCGCCGAAAACGCGCCAACTGGTCTTCGCTCATGGCGGTAAGATCATGCCCAAGGGCGGTGATTTTCCCGCCCGTTGCCCGTTCAAGCCCGCCCATCAACATAAGCAAGGATGATTTGCCAGATCCCGACGGGCCGATAAGTCCCAATGTCTCGCCTTGCTTTACATCCAGTGTAATGCCGTGGAGAATGTCGACACGTCCGGCATTGCCCATTAACGACAGGGACGTATCGGTGAGAGATAATACGGAGGTTTTCATGAATCTTGGCCTGAAATTAAGGGGTTTCGTGACATATAAGGGTGTATTTCGCGCTCACAAGGCGGCGGTGCTGTTTCTTTTGCTGACGGGATTGCCGTTGAGCGCCGAACCGCTGCGGGTGGTCGCCTTCGGGGACAGTCTTACCTATGGCTATGGTCTGCCTGTAGAAGACGGATTTGTGCCGCAATTGCAAGCGTGGCTTGCCGATCACGGGAGCGATGCCAAGTTGGTAAATGCAGGTGTTTCGGGCGATACCACTGCGGGTGGGCGGGCGCGCGTGGCATGGACATTAAGCGACGGGTATGGCGCCATGATACTTACCCTTGGTGGCAATGATCTGTTGCGTGGAATTGACCCCGCCAACAGCCGCGCCAATATCGCCGCGATTTTGGCCGTGGCCAAGGCCGAAAATGTGAAGGTGTTTTTGGTCGGGATGCGCGCACCATCAAATTATGGCGTGCAATACCAAGAGAGTTTCGATGCGCTTTATCCGGAGCTTGCCCAGGAATATGACGCAGTTTATTTCCCCGATTTCTTTCTTGGTCTTGGGTCGGGGGCACCGGCGGAAGTGCTCGAATTTATGCAAGGCGATGGTATTCACCCCAACGCCAAGGGGGTGACGCGCATTGTGGACGCCATGGGACCCCAAGTGCTTGCGTGGATCAAAGAGGCCGCGCAATAGATAGGTGCGGGCCGACCTCGATAATGGTACCATCGCAGGAACCGTATTGAGGGCAATATGGCCCAGATGTGCGAGGGGTTTTAATTCCGGTTTTTCGATATATATAGAAAATGGAATATAAAAAGGAGTGGCAACTATGGCCAAGAAAGTAACATGTTTGCAATGCGCGCAAGTGAACCGCGTGCCCGATGAAAAACTTGGCAAGGGCGCGAAATGCGGCACCTGTGGCGTCGGGTTGTTTAGCGCGAAAGTGACCGAAATCGACTTGCCAACGCTCAAGAAAGCGGCGCGTAACGATGACGTGCCATTGGTGGTGGATTTCTGGGCACCGTGGTGCGGTCCTTGCAAAATGATGGGCCCGCAGTTTTCACAGGCGGCGGGGCAATTGTCAGGCTTGGCGCGGTTGGTTAAGCTAAACACCGAAGAACACCCAAAGGCGGGCGCGCTCTATGGTATTCGCGGAATCCCGACGATGGTCGGGTTCAAGGGCGGCAAAGAAACCAAGCGTCAGTCGGGTGCCATGCAAGCCGGTGCCATCATCAATTGGGCACGACAAGTATAAAGGACGACCATGAGCGATTGTGAACAGGATGCGCGCGGCGAGCTTACGCTGCGCACGCTGGCGATGCCGGCGGATATGAATGCCAATGGCGATATTTTTGGCGGCTGGGTTCTTAGCCAGATGGATATCGCCAGTGGCATTGTCGCCGGGCAGCGCGCCGAAGGGCGGGTGACAACGGTGGCTGTGGACGCGATGAAATTCATCCGCCCGGTCAAGGTTGGCGATGTGCTGTGTATTTATGCGCGGGTGGACCGTGTCGGGCGCACCTCGATGGGGATCGCGCTTGAGGCATGGGTTTTGCGTGGTAAACATGGCGAGCGCGAAAAAGTCACCGAGGCGCTCTTTACCTATGTCGCGATTGACGAAGAAGGTAAGCCACGGGTGGTTCCGCCAGAATAGGCAATTCGCCGGGGTTGATAGCCGAGATTGATAAATGTGACGTTTACAGAATCAAATGCAGAATCAAAAAACGCGGCCCATATGAGGCCGCGTTTTCTATGTCATTTGGTATCAACACGATACCGCAAGCTGATAAAGCTTAGGCAAGTGCCAGATTAACAGCCGATTCACGACCGTCACGGCCTGGTTCGATGTCAAAAGTCACTTTTTGGTCGTCTGCCAAGCCAGTCAGGCCGGAGCGCTCAACAGCGGAGATGTGTACAAATACATCTTTGCTGCCGCCGTCTGGTGCGATAAAGCC